>JAAXGF010000310.1 GCA_012267605.1 Alphaproteobacteria bacterium
TGATGAATACATCAGGCTAGGTCCGCGGCCAACGCGTCCAGAGTATCGATTCTCCGAATACCCAATGTGGCCGCGATTCGGCGATTGTCCACAACGCGAAAAAGACGCTCCGTCAACCAGCGGGTAATCCGTCTGTCGTGGCGATTGTTCCATTTTCGGTTCTGGCCTGCCAACGGCACGAGCAATTCAACGATTTTCTCGGCCGTTGCATCGTCGAATTGGTCGCGATGGACGCGCATCGCCTCGTTGTGCCCACCCGCACTGCCATCGGATCCAACAACGCGAATTTCGAGCATATTCCGCTCGTCGCTTTCCCTCCACTGGCGGGCGAACACGATGGGGATTGCCAAATCCTTGAAACTTGTTTCAACCATGGGAGCGAGGGACATGACATCGTCCAGCACCACGGCCGCACGAACTTTCAATTTCCTGACAAATGCTTCCGTGCTCTTGCGATCGAATGGCGGTGGCTTCACAGTTCAACCCGGACGCTGGCGAGATAGCAGGCGACGCAAACCCGATTCCGGCGCACAGAGAACAACTCCAACCCGCTGATTCCGTTGCCTTAGCTGGTCAAAAACCGGGCCTAGGGCGTCAAATGCCGGTTGATCACCTCCCATGAAGAGAATCTTCGGATCCGGTTCGCGAGGTTCCGCGAATTCCGCTGATTCGCCGATCACCGCCTTAGTCATGGCGCGGATCCGCGAATTTCCGATTCGCCAAACAGGGAACGAATTCGTTGGGTCACGACGCTCAACCCATTAATTTGTGCCGGTGGCTCCAAACTCAGTGATTCCTCGAAAGGCCGCGCAAGACCCTGGCGATACATTTGATCGTGCATTTTCTCGACGTCACGCGTCGGCGTGAGCCAGCCGAAGTTGATCAAAGCGTTTCCGGCGGCCGCAATCGCTCCCGCGCGGGGTGCGGTAAATACGTTTACGAATTGGCGTTTTAGGGTGAGAGGTTTTCGTGGCAAGGGGACGATATAGAGCGGCTTCGACGTCGCTGCCGCCTCGGCAATCATCGATTCGCTTTCACCGGTAACGACCAATATGTCCGCCCACGCGAGATAGCCGAGGTAGGGATTTTCCCTTTGTCCCGGTTTCCATGCGTGAATCTCACTTCGATCAAGGGCGGTTCGCATCGCGTCGACGGCGTTACTAGGCGTTCGTGGGCTGGTCACCACGGTCAGCGAGCCACCATTAGCCAATGCCGCCGCCTGGACTCGAAGGGCCACCGAGGCCGCCGTATCCGGCAAGAACCGGTGGTGCGCGGTTTCACCGCCGACGAGAAATACCGTGCACGGCTTGGATTTACCGTCCAGCAGTCCGCGCCAGCACTGTCTGGCCGCAGACAACTGATCCGCTGTAACTTGTGTTGGTGGAACGGTCACTTCAACGCGCCTAGGGTGTGGGGGAAAGTTGAAGTGGGCGCAGCTTACCAAGAGACCAAAATCGCCGGGACTGGTTACGCCCTTTCGGCCAAGTTGAACGAGCCGAGTCCGACCACCGCTCGCGCGTCTTATCCAACGGGCAATCGGAATGCACCGTCTGCCCATCGCAATTACGAGGTCCGGGTAGGGTGGATCAAGGCCATCGGAAGCCGAGCGGTCCAAAGAGGTGAGGCCAGCGCCCAAGATCGGATTCGGCACTTTGTTCAACCGGTTAAACGCCAGCTGACGGGTCTCATAGGGCCACCCGAGACTGCTCGCCAAACCGATCACCTGAGTTCGGTGCCCCGGACGATCATCAAGCAATAGCCAAACTTTCGGATCGTCGCGGCATGCCGACTCCGTGTCCGCCGACGTTGTCATGCCTGCCATTACCACTGCAGAATTTCGCACTTCCAGTCCGGGTCGCCTTAGGGTGACGTCGTTTGCGGATTATCCCCGTGGGCAAGATCCGCCGCAAGGCGTTAATCCTCGGCGGGTTGCGCACCCGCATCGCCTTTGCCGGACAACAGGAATTCGTAGCTCTCGGCGATTGAAGCAAGAGAGAATCGTTCGGCGTGGTTGGCCGGCGCTTGGCGATCTGGCGGTTGGTCCAAGGTTTCCGCGATTGCCGCCGCGAGCGCCGCGCTGTCGCCGACCCGAACCAAGCGCCCCAGGCGACCGCCGTCTAAGATTTCCCAGGGCCCGCTGGGACAATCGGTGCTGACCACCGGACACCCGCAGGCCATTGCTTCAATGAGGACGTTGGGGAGTCCTTCCCACGCCGAAGACAGGACAAAGACCGAGGCGTGGCGGTAAAATACGAAAGGATTTTCGACATAACCCGGAAAATCTACGTCCCCCCGTATCCCCAATGTCTCGGCCAAGGTTTCCAACCTGGTCCGGCCACCGCCGTCGCCCAGAATGATAAGCCTGGCGGCCCGATCGCGCCGAAGCCACGCGAATGCCTGGAGCAACGTCTCGAAATCCTTTTGCGGTTTCATTTTCCCGGCCGCCAAGACGAGCGGCGGGCCTTCTGGCGTTAGCCAGGGATGGGACGGTCGAGCGTCGGCCAACTGGAAAATCTCCTCGCGATAGACTGGATTGAGGATGGTCGTAATCCGTGAGGCCGGCATGTCGGTTAGCGCCGCGATGTCCGTGGCGACACCTTTTGAGACGGCAATGATCCCCTCAGCGGCCGGAAACAAGTTGCGCATCAACACCGGCATCTCCCGCATTCGCCGGGACTTGGCTCCCGCGACTGAAGCCGAGATATGATTGCGAACGTTGACGTACACGCGTGTACGACCGGTCCCGAATTGCGCAGCGAGGAGCAAAGCCACGTTCGGGTAGTTGAGAAATGAAACGATCGAATCGGGTTGGCGGGATGAGAGATAGCGATGCAGCGCCAATAGTGGCGGCCGTCGCCGAAACAGGAATCGGTAAAGGGCGACACGGAACGGCACGTCGCCAAGTGGATCGGGTTTCGCAACCCGAAACACATTTAGCGCCAAGCTTGCGAAACGAATGAGCCCATCGAAGAAAGGACCACCCGAGGTCAAACCGAGATCGAAAACCCGTATGGCACCCGGCAGGTTTCCCAACAGATCGCTTTTTCGTATCCTCGAGCAAAAGATCAACTTCATGGCCGCGTTCCGCCAAACCCTTCGCCAGGTTGGCAAACATCCGCTCCGAGCCCAACCCGGAGCGAATCGAATGAATATAGAATGCTATGCGCTTAGCGCCGTTTTTCGCGGCCGCTTTATCCACCGCCCATTCCGAAATCGAGGACACGGCAATCACGTTAGCTGAAGTTTTTGGGTTCGCCGCGATTAGCCGCTCTGTGATGGCTTATAACACGCTCGGAGGCAGCGATCGAATTCGTTTGTTCCCCGGGGTGGTTGCCATAAGACAACGGGATTGCCGCCCCGGCAAGCACGCGAGGCGACGGTGGAATGTGCGGTATCGCTGGCTTTTTGTTGGGAAAACGCCGACTTGAACCCGCCATTCTCGGGAACATGGCCACGGCCATGGCCAAGGCCGTTAGCCACCGTGGCCCCGACGCTCACGGCGTATGGGTCGACGCCGATGCCGGATTGGCCTTCGGCCACACCCGGCTTCGCGTCATCGACCTGTCGGAAGCGGGCGCGCAACCCATTGTCTCACCCTCCGAGCGGTACGTTCTCAATTATAACGGCGAACTTTACAATTTTGCCGCGTTGCGGCGGATGCTCATTGACCACGGCCAAGAATTCCGTGGCCACTCCGACACCGAGGTGTTGCTCTCATCGATCGACACTTGGGGCCTTGAGAAGACACTCGACAGAGCAAATGGCATGTTCTCGTTCGCCCTGTGGGATCGCGCCGAGAGAAAACTACTTCTCGCACGTGACCGCGTGGGCAAGAAACCACTTTACTACGGCTCATGCGAGGATACGTTCCTCTTTGCCTCCGAACTACGTGGGCTGCGTGCATTTCCTGGCTTCTCGGCCAAGGTCGACCGTCCGGCACTCAGCCAGTTCGTGCGTTTCGGCTATATCTCCCAACCACTTTCGATATACGAGGGTATACACAAGCTGCCGCCCGGCGGAATTCTTGAGGTGGACCCACGGAATGTCAGCGATGTTGCAAAGCTACGACTTTACTGGTCGGCAAAAAACGTCGCCGAGGACGGCGAGCGCACGCCGTTCTCAGGTGATTACAGCGAGGCGGTTGATACCCTCGATTCACTGTTGCGCGACGCAGTCGGCCAACGCATGGTCGCGGATGTCGATCTTGGTGCCCTGCTTTCGGGAGGAGTCGATTCATCGACAGTTGTCGCCATTATGCAATCGCTCGGTGATCGTCCGGCGAAAACGTTTTCGGTCGGATTTCGCGAATCCCGCTACAACGAAGCGCCACATGCATCAGCGGTCGCGCGCCATTTAGGCACTCAACATCACGAATATATTCTTGCGCCCGACGAATGCCTCGACATCCTTCACGAATTACCGCGGATCTACGACGAACCATTCGCCGACGTATCGCAAATACCAACCTATCTGATTTGCCGAGCAGCACGAGAGCGGGTTACCGTGGTGTTGACTGGTGACGGCGGGGACGAGACGTTCGCCGGCTATCGCCGATATTCTGAAATTCTAAACTTCTGGCGACGTTTCGGGTGGATGCCTGCACCCACTAACCCGACTTCCGCAACT
>JAAXGF010000370.1 GCA_012267605.1 Alphaproteobacteria bacterium
CGAGTTGCGGAAGTCGGGTTAAAACATAATCCCGACGACCTCGTGACGCTCATGCGGTTTCATCAGCTCGAAATGTTTGCCGGTGACCGTGAGGCCGCGAAGGCTCTATTGGTCAAAGCTTTGGAATTTGTGCCCCACGCGGTCGATCCACGAATACGGCTGGTGCAGATGCTGCTTGATGAAGGCGACCCGGAGGCAGGTCTCAAGGTCGCGCTGAAGGGTGTCGAGCTCGCACCCGATGCGACGTCCCTCCTAGTGGCGGCCGGGAAGGCCTACATGGACGCACGGCAGCCGGCGGAAGCGGTGGCCATATTCCGGCAAGTCGCCGAGCGGTTGCCACGTTCTGAAGAAGCAAATTTCCTCCTCGGTCAAGCGGCGATTGCCGCGGGTGATACTGACACTGCCAAGGGCGCCCTGGACATCGTTTTGTCGGAAAATAACGAACACCAAGCCGCCATGGTTCTGCGTGCCGAGTTGGCTTTGGATGATCGAGATCTTGAATCCGCGAAGAACTTGGTCGGCCAATTAGATCGCATCGCTCCCGACAATACGATGGTCGTCCGATTTAGAGGACGGCTTGCAGCGCTCGAAAGGAGAGTCGATGACGCGATCAGTGAATTAGCCCGCCTGGCCGAGAAAAATCCGACGACAGAAGCGATCAACAAGGTTGCCGATGCCCAGTTGATGGCTGGCCGCGGGGACGATGCCGTGGCCACACTGGATAAGTGGCTCGAGAAATACCCTCACGATGAAGTGGTGCGATATCGCCTGGCCGACATTTACGGCGCCATGGGCCAGTGGTCGGAGGCAAGGGTCCGATATGCCAAAGTGCTCGAACGCCTGCCCGACAGCGCGATTACACTTAATAATTCGCTTGGGCCCTGATTCAGCTTAACGAGACGGACGAAGCGTTGGTTCACGCCAAACGCGCGAACGAGTTGTTGCCCGAAAACGCCGTGATCATAAATACCCTGGGACTGGCTTACCTGCGTCGAGGTGCGGCGGATGAAGCTCTCCCCCATCTCAAGAAAGCATCCCAGCTCAATCCGAAGAGTCCCTATTATCGCTATCACCATGCCCGTGCCCTAGTCGAATCCGGCCAAACCGAGGCGGCACGCAAAATTCTGGAGACCGTTCTTGCTGAGCCAGTCCAATTCTTCGGCCGCGGCGCCGCGATGAATCTGCTGTCGTCTATTTCCGAGGAACCCGAGGAATAGCGGATTGTCGCGAGTCCTAAACTGAGTGGCGATTTCCGACAATTTACGGGTTCGTACGATCCTGCTTCAACTTCATAGAACCCCCTTCATCATCGGGCTTGACACGTGGATGACGGAAGAAAGCCGAGGACGAAGAAAATTTGGGGAATTCCGAATCTCATTGCCGTACTACCTCCGCTACGTAAATTCGGTGCGCCCGCCCCGAGTGCTACCGCGCATTCCGGTTACTATAACACGACCCCAGTTGCCACGGGTGCACGCCGCATTATCGGACGCGGGCCCCGCACTCCGCCACCACGGAAACTGCGACGATAAAATACTTCCGCCTCGGCGTAGCGTCCTTGGGCCATAAATACTCGAGCTAAATCCTTAAGGTTTTGCGCGACCTCGGGATGGGTGGCGCCGAGGACCGTTTCCCTGGTCACTAAGGCTGAGGCTAACAAGGACTCGGCGGCCTCGAGACGCCCGGTTTTTTCGTAAAGGTCTGCCAAATTGCTCATTGCTGTGGCTACCGCTGGGTGACTGCCGCCGAAAGCCGATTCGAGGATCTTTCTTGCACGCTCGTACATAGCCTCGGCATCCGCGATTTTCCCCTGATTTAGATAGAGAGTGGCGATATTATGCACAGTCGCGGCCACGTCGGGGTGGTCCTGGCCGAGGGCTCGCTCCTTGATCGCTAGGGCGTGGAGGTATAGCGGCTCAGCTTCGGCAAATCGATTCGCATTGCCGTACAACAAGGCTAAATTGTTCAAGGTTGTAGCGAGATCGGGATGATCCGGGCCAAGCGTCCGTTCGGCAATCTCCAAGGCACGCTGGTACTGACCTGCGGCCTTCTGGTAGTGGCCGTCAACCCGATAAACACCCGCAAGGTTGTTCAGGATTGGTATCAGCGAAGGGTGGTCTTTTCCCAAGGTTGTTTCAAATATATTCAACGCCCGACGATAAAGCTTCTCCGCCTGGTTGTATGTCTGTCGAGCCCAATTCAGTGCCGCCAAATTGTTGAGTGTTGTTGCCAACGCCGGGTGGTTACTACCGAAAATTTTTTCCTTTATCGCAAGGGATCGCTGGTAGAGTGGTTCCGCCTCGGCAAACCGACCCTGCGTCCAATACAATCCCCCCAAGTCATTTAACGTGGTTGCGACCTCAGGATGTTCCGCGCCAAGCAATGATTCCCGGATTTGGAGCGCCCGCCGGAAACTGACCTCGGCTTCATCGTACCGACCCATGTCTTCGTAAAGTCCACCCAAATCGTTGAGGGTGTTGGCAACCTCCGGGTGCGTGGCCCCAAATTCGGATTGTAAAATATCGATGGCACGTCCAAGGAAGATCTCCGCGTCGGCGAAGCGGCCATCGGCGCGGTGCAGCGCGCCCAAATTCCGTAATATTGTAGCGTTGTCCGGGTGGTCCCGACCCAATGCGCCTTCACGTAACTTTAGCGTTCGCTCAAGCAATTTCAGCGCCTCTCCGTAGCGACCCTGGGCTTGGTAAACCGTTGCAAGACCGTTGACCGCCATCGCCACGTCCGGATGATCGGGTGCTAGCCGAGCCTCCCGAATCGCCAATACCCGTGCCAACATGGTTTCGGCTGCAGCGTAATTGCCGCGTCTCGTTGCCAATCCGGCAAGGTTGCTTAACGACGCCGCGACTCGTGGATCATTCGGGCCATGGGTTGCCTCGGCAAGGGCGAGCGCGCGCTGCAAAAGGGGCTCGGCGCGATCGAGGTCTCCCTGAGCTAGATACAGCGCACCGAGGTCGCTGGTTAGCACGCCCAGGCTTTCGTCCTCGGGCGAAAGTTCAGATTCAGCCAGGGTCAGCGCCCGCTGGGCGAAGGGGATTGCCTCGCGATAGTTTCCCGTAGCGTAGTGACTCCGATAGCGCTCAAATAGTTCGAGCAAGTCGGCGGACTGGGCGCGGACCGCACTTGCCGATAACCCAAGCAGAGTGGCAATCGCAATCAAAACCGTAAATTTTGCCTTCCCATCAACCGGCCAGGTTGATTTCACGGTTACTTGCCGTATTGCTGTTTTGTCCATTTTCGATAGCTGCCGTCCATAACCTCACGCCACCAAGATTCATTCTTTAGGTACCACTCCAAATTAGCCGCGAAGCCCGACCTGAAATCGTGCCCCGGACGATACCCAAGCTCGGAGGTGATCTTACCCGTATCTATCGCGTAACGCCGGTCGTGGCCGGGTCGGTCCTTAACGTACGTCTTTAAGCTCGACGTTGGTATGCCCCTGGCAGCCGGGGAATCAGGAAAACGTGCCGCCAATTCGGGATCGCCTCCTATTAAGGCGTCCAAATGTTCGCATAACTGGTTGATAACCTGCAAATTTGGCAGTTCGGTGTTGCCGCCTATGTTGTAGACTTCACCGACACGTCCATCAGCCAAGACACGACAGATTCCGAGACAATGGTCGTCGACATAGAGCCAGTCGCGCACCTGCTGCCCATCTCCGTAGATCGGCAATGCTCGACCGTGCAAGGCATTGATCAGAAATAGGGGGATCAGTTTTTCGGGAAATTGGTACGGCCCGTAATTGTTTGAACAATTTGTCGTCGTCACCGCCAGGCCAAAGGTGTGATGATAGGCGCGAACGAGGTGGTCCGAAGCGGCCTTGCTCGCGGAATACGGCGAATTTGGCGTGTACGCTGTGTGCTCGGTGAAAGCTGGATCGTACGGCCCCAGTGTACCGTATACTTCATCGGTGGATACGTGGTGAAAGCGATGAGTGCGCCCAGAGCCTTGGTCCAACCAGGCAAATTTGGCGGCCTTTAGTAAGGTGTGGGTACCGTTGGCATTTGTATCGATAAATTCGTCCGGACCATGGATGGAGCGATCGACATGGGATTCCGCTGCAAAATGAACGATCGTATCAATTTCTCGGTCGCGGAGAATCCGGGTCACCAAATCATAGTCGCGAATATCGCCGTGAACGAAGGTGAAACCGGGGTCGTTGTCGAAGGACGAGAGACTGGCGCGGTTACCCGCGTAAGTGAGCGCGTCGAGCACACAGAGTTCGTCGTGCTCATAACGTCGACGCCAGAACCGAACGAAATTCGCACCTATAAATCCGGCTCCGCCGGTAACGAGCAGCTTAGCCATTGTCCCTCAACTCCCGCAACATATTGCGCAGGTTGACGACCCAGTGGACGGGCGCCCAACCGAGAAGTTCCCAGCTTGATTCCTTGTCCAAAACACTGAAGCCAGGGCGTCTCGCCGCCGTTGGGTAGCTTGCGGTGCCGACCGGGACGAGGGTCACCTCCTTCTCGTCGTCGAGGAGGCCCAGCCTACTCGCTTCCTCACGGATTGCCACGGCAAAGTCATACCAACTGGCGACACCCGCGTCTGACCAATGCATCGCGCCACGCGCTGACGGCAATTGTGCGAACTGCCACAGCGCCCTGGCTAAATCCCGTGCCCAAGTCGGCGTGCCGATTTGATCAGCTACGAGGGTCAGTCGTCGTCGATCGGCCATTAGTTTCAACATTGTCTTCACAAAATTGTGCCCGTGGGCAGAATAAACCCAGCCTGTACGCACAATAAGTTCCTCGCCGCCGAGCGTCGCGCGGACGGATTCCTCGCCGGCCCATTTGCTGGCGCCGTAAACACCCAGCGGGTTGGCCGGAGAATCCGGTCGAATGGGTTGCCCCGACGTGCCGTCAAAGACGAAATCGGTGGAAACATGGATCAGCCTGGCGCCCGTGGCCGCGGCCGCGCGGGCCAAATGGGTGACGCCGTCACGATTAACCGCGAAGGCGCGAGCATGCTCGCGCTCGGCGTTGTCCACGGCGGTATAGGCTGCGGCATTGATGATCACCTCCGGAAATTGTGCACGGATCAAAGCATCGACTGCTTGTGCGTCGGTGATATTGAGAGCAGTCCGGTCCAGAATCACGGGGTCGATTCCATCTGGCACGGATCGCGACAATTCCCATCCTAGTTGGCCTTGACCGCCGGTGACCAAGATCTTCATGGAAAGGTTTCAGCCCGTGAAAGTGGGACACCAGCCTCGTCCTTCGCCGACAAGACGGGACCGCCGCCCTCCGCCAACGGCCATTCAATTCCGATCGCCGGATCATTCCACGCCAGCGACCGCTCATGATCTGGTGCGTAAAAATTGGTGCATTTATAAACGAATTCCGCGATCTCGCTGACTACGTAGAATCCGTGTGCAAATCCCTCCGGTATCCAAAGCATGCGCTTGTTCTCGACCGACAGGCGCAGGCGGGTCCATTGACCGAACGTCGCCGAGGAGCGGCGCAAATCAACCATCACATCGAATACCTCGCCGACGACAACCCTGACCAATTTCCCCTGGGTTTGTTGAATTTGATAGTGCAGCCCGCGCAGGATACCTTTCTCAGACCGGGAATGGTTATCTTGTACAAATTCGGCCGTGATACCGGCGGCGGTGAAACTCTGCGCATTCCAACTCTCGAAGAAAAACCCCCGAGAATCGCCGAACACTTTGGGCTCAATTACCTTGACGTCCGGTATCGTGGCTGCGGTAACGATCACCCCTTGCCTCGTTGGATACCGCTTCCCAATACGCGCTTGAGATATTGTCCGTATCCGCTTTTCATAAGTGGTGCTGCCAGCGATTCCAGCTCGTCGGCGGAGATGTATCCCATCACGAAGGCGATTTCCTCGGGACAAGAAATCTTTAGGCTTTGGCGATCCTCGATGACACGGACGAATTCGGATGCCTCCATGAGCGAGGAGTAGGTGCCGGTGTCAAGCCAAGCAAAACCTCGGCCCATCAGGCTCACTGTCAATTCTCCCAATTCCAAATAACGGCGGTTTACGTCGGTAATCTCTAATTCTCCGCGGGCGGAAGGCTGGATATCCGCGGCGATGTCGGTGATGCGATCATCGTAAAAATACAACCCCGTTACCGCGTAGTTGGAGCGGGGCTGGGTGGGCTTTTCCTCAAGCGATACCGCACTGTGAATCGAATTCGACCACGCCGTATCGCTCAGGATCAGAAACGCAGTACCCCAAACACCGTGGCACCGTGGGGCCTATTAACGGCGTCGCGCAACAGGTCCGGAAGACCGTGCCCGTAAAAGATGTTATCGCCCAAAACCAACGCCGCGCGTTGGCCGTCGACAAATTCGCGACCAATAATGAACGCTTGCGCGAGGCCCTCGGGTCGCGGCTGAACAGCATAGGAGAAAGCTAGGCCCCATTGGCTGCCATCTCCCAACAGGCGCTGGAACTGAGACTGATCCTCGGGCGTGGTAATCACCAAAATGTCGCGTATGCCAGCAAGCATGAGTGTGCTGAGAGGGTAATAAGTCATGGGCTTGTCGTAGACAGGTAACAACTGTTTGCTCACGCCCAGAGTTACGGGGTGCAAACGTGTTCCCGATCCGCCAGCTAAGATGATCCCCTTCATAGCGGCCACTTTTAGATATCCTCTATCATTTGCGTCCCTCGCACCGGATAGCCGGTGTGTACCACCAATCGGTTTGGCACAGATATCCAACGGCTTGGTATTTGCACGAACCAAATGTGCAAAGGAAAAATTTGAAATTGGGTTTCCAGCCCGTTTGCCAGAGGTATCGGCTCATTTCTAGGCGGTGCCAGTCCTGCCAAGTGGTGCTCAAATTCCGAAGGTGCTGTTTCAATTTTCTTGACCAGTGTGCCTCACGTCGAACGATGAAAATGGGGAGGAACTTAGCCCGACTTCCGCAACTC
>JAAXGF010000215.1 GCA_012267605.1 Alphaproteobacteria bacterium
ACAAGGACTTTTGACGCCCCACAATCTCGCAAAATTCTCACTTGATCTGCGGGAGATACTTGACAACGCGGCGAACGATAAACGTCGGCGCGTTATCCTGCGCAGGCTCCTGAGAACGCTGGAGGGAGAAGCGGCGCATCTTCCGCTGCCCGACGATCCGAAACCCTCGCGTTCAAGCAAAGATGGTCGCCCTCATGGTCACCGTGGTCGCCGATTTCAAAAGACAAGAAAGAAGACCTGGCGCAAAAGGTGATCGCCGATGCGATCCAGACAGCGCTCTTCATCGGTCAAAGCATGATTTGCAGTTGAAGGGCTGGCTGCTCGCCAAGCAAGATCAGTAGGCTGGTGCTGGCTTGCGTCCTGTTACGTTGCGTCCGCGATATGCCGCCACCACGTCCTCAAGCCGCGTCGGTGAGATACCAAGGTCCACGAGGCCGAGGGCGTCCGGATGGACAACACTGTCTTCGCGCAAAATGGCGGGATCGTGCTGCACGCCCGACCGTTTCGGCAGCCACTTGTACATCGCTAGCTGAACGTCGGCGAGCCACGACGGCAGAGCGGTTTTCGGGGGCGGAAGAGCGGCTTCGTGCTGTACCAAAGTTACAAGTTCACGCAGCGACATTGTCCGCGGCCCACCCAGCTCATAAGTCCGGCCCATGGTCCCCGGGTCTTCCAGGATACGTATGACCGCCGAGCTCACGTCGCCCACATAGACTGGTTGGAAGAGGGTCTTACCTTCGCCGATCAGGGGTATCACCGGAGTAAAGCGCGAAACTTCGGCAACGCTTTTGACGAATCCCCCCTCCGGATCAAAAACCAGGCTGGGCCGCACCACCGTGACATTGGGAAACTTCTCGATCGCCGCAGCTTCCCCTGCCGCTTTGGTTCGGCTGTAAACCGATTGGGCCTTCGGGTTCGCACTGACCGTGGAAAACTGTACCAGCCGTTCGACCTTACCGGCCGCAGCCTCGGCGATCCGGCGCGACGCATGCTCGTGGAGGTCGACAAACGACTGCCCTACGGATTCACTCAAGATACCGATTAGATTAACCACCGAGTGGGCACCGGTGATGGCCATTTCGATGTCCGCCGGGTCTCGAATGTCGACGGTCATAACCGAGACTCTTTGGGCACCGCCCAGCGATCTGACAAACTTCGCCCGATCGGGGTCCCGTACGACCAGACGCACCCGGGCGCCCGCCTCGGACAATCGTTTCAGCAAATCGCGTCCAATAAACCCCGAGCCGCCAAATACCGTGATAAGTTTGTCTTGCAGTACTGTGCCAACGGCAGTGTGCGAATCGTATCCCCCGACACCGACTCTCCGCGACAAACTCGCGGGCTTCCTCTCATGAGAACTTGAGTTTACGGTGGGGATGCCGCACGCGTTTCCTTGCGAGCAGTAGCGCGACGCCCATCGCCCCAAAGTTTCCGCCCCTCTGCCGGGCAGAGGTTCAACAACGGTTGTCGCGGAGTCGTAGCGCACCAAGCGCACCAGTCCCCACCCTCTCAGAGTATTGAGCCGCCGTAAAACCTGACCCTCGGGAATACCCAGTGCAGAACTAAGGCGTCCGGGCGTGAAGCGTGCGGAAGAAAGGCGGCACACCATGTCCCGCAGCACGTCGTCTCCGAGCAGCGCGGCGAGCCGATCAAACTCCATCGGTAAACATTGGGGGCAACTAAAATCACTATCGAACACCGGTGCATCGCCTTTCGCCGGTGCCACGGCGAAGATTAGCGCGAAGGCAAGAATGAATGGTCTGATCACGGAAGCTCCCCAAGTTCCGGCGCTTTACCAAACATTACAGGCGACATTGGTCAGCCATTGTTCGACCCGGTGCGGTTGATATCGTCCCGGCAACCATTCTCCATGCCGCAAGAATTCACGGACACGACGGTTGTCGTCTAAATCGAACAAAATCCTTTCACGAGTATCCGATAACAAGGTGGGATCGGCATTGATGTGCATCAAGCCATGGACTGCCCAAAATACAATTTTTACTTGTCGAAGGACGCCGCCTGGAGTGGGGGCCGGTCTGGAATTTGATCGAACGGGAACCCCGTGTGGAATTTGCTCTAGGGCGCGGTCGCCGCCGCTTCCATCGCGCCGACAATTTCTCCGGGCATCTCGTACAACAGGTCAGTATGGCGATTCTCGGGAAAGTGTTCGAGCGCGAGCAACGCCGTATCGCAGCGGGCGCGAATTTCCGTCCGCAATCGGGTTTCGATCAGCGGTAGTTCCCGTGCCGCCCAGTCTCGCCATTCCCGATCGTCGAGGCAGGTCGGCAGGTCGGACGGTTTCAAATGTGAAAAACGTAGCAGGGTCGACGCGGTGGCCAATATCGCCGCTTCCCGCTTCGGCTGAGACTTGGCGAGACCGATAACGTCCACAAGGTCGTCCGCGATCTGAAATGCCTCGCCGAGACGGGCGCCGAATTCGAATGCCTGGGCCTCCATCGCGGCTGGCGCATGGGCCGCGATCGCGCCGAGCCGCGCTGCTGTCGCGAACAGCGAGCCGGTTTTCAGAAGGATGATCCGCTCGTAAATCTCGGTGTGATCAGCGTCGTTGCCGCCCAGGCGATGAAGGTTCACTCGCTCCAAATGTTCTTGATAGGCGCCCTTGGCCATGGTGGCGATGAGTTCCGCCACCAACCGGCCCTCGTCACGTCCCTCGTCGACCATGCGGCTGATCGTGGTGGCGAACATGACGTCGCCTAGCAGCACCGCTTGACGGGATCCCTGCAACGTCCATTCTGCCGGGCGATCGCGGCGCATGCGATCACCGTCGACATAGTCGTCGTGGATCAGCGATGCCGCTTGAATGCATTCGATGCCAATCGCCTTCGATACCGCGGCCTCGACCTCGCCGCCAAGGGATTCGCATACCAGACAGATCAGGCAACCGCGGATGCGCTTGCCCGCTTCCAGGGTTCGATGGATGGCTTCCGCCTGACCGGCCGGGAGATCGCCAAACATGTCCGGAACGCTTTGGACCATTTCGCGATCGAGCCGGTCGCGCAGCCGCGCCCAGTACGCGAGAAACGACGGTTCGTTCGGTTTCGGCAAAGCGCCGGGCATTATCCGATCCAGCGCCACAGGGCCAACCCGATCCCCAGGACGATGACACCGAGGCTGAGAAACTTGAGGACGTCTTCAAGTTTCCCCGTGATCCACGTCCTTTCGCTGGCATCGGCGGAGCTTGCCGTTCGCTTGAGCTCCTTGTACGGCCGCGACGCCTTGATCTCCACCAGGCTGAGCAATCCGGTGGATACGGCGATCACGAACGCGGCAATCGATACTTGGTTGGTTTGCAAAATATAACCCGCGAGGACGGGCAGGCTGCCCCACGAAAAGGCAAACCACGCGTCCGTATGGAACCGGCCGTCGAACAACTCCAAATTGTACGCGAACACGAAGAAACCTTCGAGCAAAGCGACGATCCAAAGCAGCGGCGTATAAAACATCATAGTAACTGCCCAGGTGCCTCAA
>JAAXGF010000069.1 GCA_012267605.1 Alphaproteobacteria bacterium
GGCACCTGGGCAGTTACGTTTTTTCTACTTCAGCCCAAGCATTTTAAAACGGTACTTGAGGGTCTCGGCTATAACTATGACAGCGAACTCATCCGACTAAACGTGGAATATTATCTTGCGCGCACTTCGCATGGTTCTACTTTGAGTAGCGTCGTTCATGCAGCTGTTCTTGCTCGCATCAATCCTGACCGTGCCTGGCCATTATTTCGCGCCGCACTTAGTGCTGATCTCGCCGATATCCAAGGGGGGACAACGTGCGAGGGAATTCACCTCGGTGCCATGGCCGGCACCGTTGATATTCTGGAACGTAGCTACGCTGGTGTCGACCGCCTTAGTGACGAAATTCGTGTCGATCCGCATCTTCCCGAGCAAATTCGGTCGTTGGGTTTTTGGGAGAATTTCCGCGACCGCTGGTTTCGTTTTTCATTCTCGCAAGAACTTTTTCGGGCGGCACTTGCGCCTGACGGTCTAGGACCAGCTACCATCGTCGTGCGCGACAAAAAATATAGCGTTGCACCTGGTGCAACGCTTGAAGTTGTGGTGTGAACAGTTCTAATTCACACCGAGACTTAAATCAGACTTTGGCCGTTATGAACGGGTTGGCAGATGTGAGGTCTCCCAAAATGGATAATGCTCCGGAGAACATCAGCCCGCAGGGCGGGTACGGTACCCAGCCGGCGATCAGTGTTGCCGGCCTTGGGGAATCGGCGGCGGCGCGTCGAACAAATCGGGGTCGAGGCTTACATCGGTTTGTGGGTTGCTCAACATGACGGTCGTTTCCAACCCTTGGGCGTCGCGAACAACCCACTGGCGCAGCGCCAATGGTTCCCGGTCGAAGAAAAGCGTAAGCTCACCCACCTCTGGCTCGGCGGTCTGCACCAGGCCGATTGCGATCGAGTCTTCTCCGAGGGTGATTCCGGTCGGCGTAACGTCGCCGCTCAAGCGAATATCACGGCGCAATAGGAAATGGGCTGGCGTCGACCGGGTTTGAATTTGGCTCATTTGTCCGAGCTCGTTGTCCCAGAAGGTCAACCATCCGTCTCTCGCGACGAGGCGGGCCAGCGCCGGCGGCTCGTATTCCACACGCATTCGTTCCGGCCGGTGAATATAGATCGTACCTTCGCTGACGCCCCCGTCCGGTGCAACCTGGATAAACGGCGAGCGCACCGTCTGGAAGCTGTTGAGATAGGTTTCGATCTCAGCAAGCATCGACCCCACGTCCGCCGTCGCCCCCGCGTCCCCGGCGAGGGTATCACCGTCGATCCGTTGACGGTAAATATTGGGGGTATCCGTTGATTCAATAGTCGTTGCAGATCCATCAACGGAATCCGCAACCGCCGACGAAGCAAGCCAAATCACCGAGGCGAACACTAGAACATAGAGCGGAGCGTACCCCACTCTCTTCCAAAATGATCGGATTGGAACGGACCTTTGGAAATTGTTTAGCAAGTCCATTCCCAGCTCGTTGCTCGTTAAGGGATGTCTCCAATGTCTTGGGCCAGCACCTCGCGCTTGCCGACGTGATTGGCCCGACTGACAACGCCTTCCGCCTCCATGCGTTCGACGATGCGCGCTGCCCGATTGTATCCGATCTGCAAATGACGTTGAACAAAACTCGTTGACGCCTTGCGTTCTCGGCATACCAGCGCCACGGCTTGGTCGTAAAGACCGTTTTCGCCATCCCCCGTGGCATTGCTGTCGAGTCCCGCGGGGGGAGCCGTGTCCAGAGCATCGTCGGTGATAGCGTCGATGTACTCGGGCGCCCCCTGGTGTCTCAAATGATCAGTGATTCGCTCGACCTCGCCGTCGCTGACAAAGGGACCGTGCACCCTTTGGATACGCCCGCCACCGACCATGTACAACATGTCCCCCTGTCCCAACAGCTGTTCGGCTCCCTGCTCTCCAAGTATTGTCCTGCTATCGATCTTGGAAGTGACCTGAAAGCTGATGCGCGTCGGAAAGTTTGCCTTGATGGTGCCAGTGATGACATCGACCGAGGGTCTTTGGGTTGCCATAATCAGGTGAATCCCGGCGGCGCGGGCCATTTGCGCCAAACGCTGGATGGCACCCTCGATTTCCTTGCCGGCAACCAACATAAGATCCGCCATCTCGTCGACGACGACGACGATTAGGGGTAGTGGATCCATCGGCAATTGTTGCTCTTCGAATACCGGCTCTCCGGTCTCGGCGTCGAAGCCGGTCTGGACGCGCCGGGTGAGTTCCTCGCCCTTGGCGGCGGCATCGGCCAGGCGCTGGTTATAGCCCGCAATATTGCGCACCCCGAGCCGCGACATGGCGCGATAACGTTCCTCCATCTCGCGGACAGTCCACTTGAGTGCGACCACGGCTTTGCTCGGTTCGGTGACCACCGGCGCCAACAAATGGGGAATGCCGTCGTAAACGGAAAGTTCCAGCATTTTCGGGTCGATCAGGATCAATTTACATTGATCCGGCGGCAGCTGATAAAGCAGCGATAGGATCATCGAATTCACGGCCACGGACTTGCCGGAACCAGTGGTCCCGGCGACCAGTAGGTGGGGCATACGCGCCAGATCCACGACCACCGGTGCGCCACCGATATCCTTACCCAACGCCAGCATTAGGCGCCCGGCTGTGCTTTCATAATCCTTCGACGACAGCAATTCACGCAGATACACGGTTTCGCGACGTTGGTTGGGCAATTCGATGCCGATGACACTGCGGCCAGGCACCACCGCGATACGCACGGACACGGCACTCATCGATCGGGCCACGTCGTCAGCCAGATTGATGACTCGGGAGGATTTCGTTCCAGGCGCTGGTTCCAGCTCGTACAGAGTCACCACCGGCCCGGGCCGAACCTTGACGATTTCGCCGGTCACACCGAAGTCGGCTAGTACGCATTCAAGTTGGCGGGCGTTTTCGCTCAGAGCCTCGCGGCTGACTTCCGTTTCGTCGCTAATGTCCGGGGGGGTCGTCAAGAGGTGCAGCGGCGGCAGCTGGCACTCACTTGGTGTCGCTAGGGTAAATGTACCTTCGGTCGGCTTGGGGCGCCGCGCCGTCGGCGCGATGACCAGCTTGGGTTCGGTGCGGGGCTGGGTCTCGGTTTGGCGAACTGGCTCCAGCGGGCTACGGCGGGCGAGGCGCGGCTCGGATCTTGTGCGCGGCACCGGATTCGCCTTTTTCCGGCGATGTGGTTTCAGTCGCGACCAGAGAACGGTGGACCGACTTCGTACCCAACTGACAAGAATTCGGGTTTTCGTCTGGGCTCCGGTTCGAACTCTCGCAAAGCCTCGGCGCACCATTCCCATGGCTAGGCGTCGGGTCCCGGTGGCTGGTATCAATAAGATGGCGCTGACAGTACCGGAAGCCAGGGCCACGGATAGCCGATGGATGGGTTCGCTGCCAAGCAGCTGCGTTAGCTTCGCAAGCGCCAAATTGCCATACGCGCCACCCAAACCTGCCGGCAGCTCCCAATTGGACGGTACGGGCAACGCCGCAACAGCAACCGGCATCAGAATCACGGCCAAGACCAAGGAAGCAACTCGGATTCCGGGTGCCGGGAAACGATGGCGGGTCATGATCCGCCACGACCAGATCAATGGTACCGCGAAAGCAAGCACGGCAGCGATGCCGATCCATTGCAACAACAGGTCGGCCACCGTGGCACCCGCGGCGCCGGCAATATTTTCGGGAGCGCGGGTGGATGCCGTGTTGAGGGACGGATCAGCCGGATCGTAAGTAGCCAAGGCGGCGGCAAGCCACAACTCCGCCAAGACAATGGCGAATCCGCCCAATTCAACGGTACGGTGGCGAAGAAACGCGCTCACCTTGACGGGAAAAATCCGATGGCGCGAGGTATCAATGGCGCGGCTATTCATCAGTCCACCCAAGGCTATACCTCATTTTAGCAGAAATTGAAACGCAAAAAATTATTCTAAGATAAACAGTTATACATTTTTTCTATGATATTGGTTTGAAAAAATTCAAGTTCACAAAAAGCTGTGCATCCAGAATGCGTCACAGACATAGCGGCGTCTTTGGGTTGGATGAGTATTCCGCCGCAGGAATTTCGCTTCACCGAAAATTCGGCATCTAACCCGCTGGTCAAGATCGGCTGTTACGGAATCGAGTCAATCGTCTTGCCGTCCACCTTGGCCACCCTCCAAAGCCCGCTCCGCAGCGATGCCGAGGCGCAGCAACGCGGCTTCCTGGTTGGCGCGGGTCATGAGCATGAGGCCGACGGGCAAGCCCTTGTCGTCCTTACCGCAGGGCACCGTCAGGGCAGTCAATCCGAGGACGTTGCCTAGGGTGGTGTTGAGCAAGGCCTTCAGATTGGCCTTGATGTAGCGTTCCGGCTCGTCAACCAGTGGCGCGAGCACGGGCGCAGAGATCGCCACCGTGGGCGACAGCATTGCGTCGCACCCGACCATGCGACTGTCTAGGTTGCGGGCGATTTCCGCCATGCCGAGGCGCAACCGGCCGGCATCGTAGCTGGAAATGTTCTTCGCCGCGCGGAACCGGTCGCGCACGTGGCGGTAGACCCGCTTGGCGTCGGCCTCGATGGTGTCGCGCCAGACGGCGTATCCCTCGACGGCGACGTACGGGCCGTGACTGCCCACCAAGGCGACGGCCTCGGCGAACTCATCGACCGGCTCCATCACCACGTCGGCGCCCGCCGCCGCGAGCTTGCCGATGGCCACGCGCACGGTTTCCTCAACGCTGGGATCTAGGTCCCGCCAAAGGGCGCCCTCGGCGATGACGAGACGCCGCTGACGCAAGCTGGCCCCGGTCAAATCGACCGGCTTGCTCTCGCGCAGCACGGCCAGCATCGCGTTTGCGTCGGCCACGTCGCGGGTGATGGTGCCGATTGAATCGAGGCTCGGCGCCAAGGGCAGCATGCCTTCCGTGGGCAACAACCCATTGGTGGTCTTCAACCCGACCAAACGGTTCCACGCCGCCGGTATCCGCACGGATCCGCCTGTATCGCTGCCCACCGCCGCGGCGGCCAAGCCGCGAACAACGGAAATCGCGGCGCCCGAGGAGGACCCTCCCGGGGCGCGGGCATGCTCATCGTCGAACGGATTGACGGGCGTCCCGGTGGCGGGGTTGATCCCGAGACCGGAAAACGCCAGTTCGGTAAGGTTGGTTTTGCCGAGACACACCAAACCCGCGCGGGTGGCGCGGCGGACCACCTCGGCGTCGGTCGCCGCCGGTTTGCGCTGACGCAAAATCGGCGACGCGGCGGTTGTCGTGTCTCCGGCCGTGTCGAAAAGATCCTTCCACGAGACCGGTACACCATCCAAGGGTCCGCGCCAAAGACCGGAACGGGCGCGGTCACGGGCGGCTTCGGCTTCGGCCCGCGCACGCTCTGGAAGGACCTTCAAGTAGATGCTGGTGTCGTTGCCGGCGTTCTTGATGCGCTCGAGGAAGTGGGTACATAGGTCCACGGGATCGATAACTCCAGCGCCGATTTCCCGGCCCAGCGCCAATGCGCTCATCTCGTGCCAGGGTTGATTCATTGAACTCGGAGCTGCCTGAACATCGACCAAAGACTCGTGAAGACCGTGCGTCCTGCGGGTGCGGGCCCAATCGCAGCTCCAGCTTAGTTGCTGTCACAACTCTGGACAACCGCGCGAGGTAGGACGATGCTTGCCAAATGGCGGAAGCGGCACACTTCTCTTCAACCCAGGCACCGTCCGCCGAGTCAACGGAGGTCGTGATCGTCGGCGGCGGTATGGTTGGGTTGACCTTGGGCTGTGCGCTGGCCAGCGGTGGCGTGGAAGTCGCGGTCATCGACCGGGTGGACCCAGCCGAACTTACTGGTCAAGCGTTTGATGGTAGAGTATCAGCCATCGCTTTCGCCTCGATGCGGGCGCTCGACACCATCGGCGTGTGGCCAAAGCTATTGGAGCCTGGCGACCAGAATCAACCGATTCACGCCATCCGGGTTTCCGATGGCGAGTCATTATTGTTTCTTCATTACGACCAGCGCGAGTTAGGCGATGACCCTCTCGGATACATCGTCGAAAACCGCCATATGCGCACGGCGTTGTTCGCCCTCGCACGCCAAATGCCAAAGCTAAAATTGTTTGCGCCAAACGGACTGGTATGGCTCGATCGGACCGGTAGCGGTGTTGTTGCCGAACTCGTCGACGGCACCCGCTTAACCGCCCGACTCGCCGTGGCCGCAGATGGGCGTAACTCCGCGCTGCGGCGCGCCGCCGGAATTCGCACTATTGGCTGGTCATACCCGCAGACGGGAATCGTATGCACGGTAGCCCACGAGCTGCCCCATCGGGGCATTGCCCACGAACGATTTTTGCCCGCCGGACCATTCGCAATCCTACCCATGTGTGGCGGTCGCTCGTCGCTAGTGTGGACCGAACGTGAAGATATGGCACCCGCCATCCTTGCCCTGGACGAGAATGGCTTCAGCGATGAATTAGCCGACCGGTTCGGTGAATTCCTTGGCCGAGTGACGGTTGTCGGGCCGCGATGGCATTACCCTCTATCGCTACTACATGCGGACCGATATACGGACGAGCGACTTGTTCTCGTCGGTGATGCCGCCCACGCTATCCACCCCATTGCCGGACAAGGTTTAAACCTGGGCCTGCGCGACGTAGGTGCTTTGGCTGAGGTGCTTATCGATGCGCGACGTCTGGGTTTGGACCTCGGCGACGCCAACACCCTCGTTCGCTACCAGCGTTGGCGGCGCTTCGACAACATGTTGATGATGGCGGTTACCGACGGCCTCAACCGCTTGTTTTCCAACGAGCTGGCACCGTTGCGTTTGGCCCGAAACCTCGGTCTTGCCGCTGTCAATCGATTGCCGCCGTTAAAACGGCTATTCATGCGCCATGCCATGGGCTTGGTCGGCGAGCTCCCCCGGCTTTGTCGTGGGGAGGCGTTGTAGAGGCTGCGCGCAGTATCTCGCGTGACCAGAAACAATAAGGCTGTCGCGGACTAGTGGACGTCAACAGGTTCAAGATCGAACTGTCGCGCCGCGGCAATGGCCAGCTCTCGGCTGGCTGCGCCGCCTAGGACACGACCGTCAGCGGCGTGAATCGCGTAAGCCGGCGCATTATTTACAGTCACCCTTTTTATGAACGCGACATGTGATACGCCGAGCGCGTGAAAATTGGTGGCCGACAAGTTTCGTGGATCAATTCCTTGGTCATCTTGCCTGTGCATATCTTGTACTCCTAGACGGAACCGCGATAACGGTTAACTGTCCTGTTCGTTGCTAGTAACAATGCTTTGCGCGCCATCGTCGTCGTTCGTACGTATATCAATGGTCCTGCGCCGTGTCTGGGGCGTCGGTCTCACTAGGTCGATGTGCAATAATCCGTCGTGCAGCTGCGCTTCCTTTACTTCGATACCCTCCGCGAGCACGAAACTTCGTTGGAACTGACGTGCGGCAATTCCGCGATAGACGTACTTCCGCTCACGCTCGTCTTCTTGCTTGCCTCGAATGATCAGTTGGTTGTCCTCGACGGCGATGCTTAAATCCTTGGCGCGAAAGCCCGCAAGTGCAAGAGTGATGCGTAAACCCTCCGGTCCCGTCTGCTCGACGTTGTATGGTGGATATCCGTCGCTTCCGGCGCGCGCAACTCGATCGAGCATTTGTTCAAAATGATCGAATCCGAGCAACAATGGGCTGTTAAAGAGAGAAACACGCGTCACGCCGTATCCTCCTCTTGTTGAGCGAGCCACGACAATCTAGGCAATTCGCTTACCAAAACCAGCGGCCCCAAAAGGCGCCTGCTAAAGCCGGTCCACTCGGCCCCGACCATCCCTAAATATGGGTGTGAAACTGGCCAATTCAAGGTTACCGCCACAACCCGTCGACTGCGTCACGGACGGATTCGCCGATACGGTAACGTTGCCACGCTAAGCGGTGACGCGTCGTGGGTGGATGTTCTATATTGTGTTGAAACGAAAGCGGGACGCATGGAACCCATCATCGGTCAGAAGCCGCAAGGCGGCGATATCATCAAGGAAAGCGACAGTCGTAACTTCAAGAAGGACGTTATCGACCCGTCCAGCGGGGTACCTGTTGTCGTCGATTTTTGGGCGCCGTGGTGCCAGCCCTGCAAGCAATTAGGTCCTATCCTCGAAAAGTTGGTTCGTGCAGCCCACGGCAAGGTCAAGCTCGTCAAGGTCAACATTGACGAAAACCCGGATCTGGCCCAAATGCTTCGCGTCCAATCGATTCCAGCCGTTTTCGCCTTCAGTGGTGGGCAGCCGGTCAACGGCTTTACTGGCGCGCTTCCCGAGAGTCAGCTTCAGTCATTTATCAATTCATTGACGTCAAAGGCCCCGGCCTCACCCATAGAACAAGCGCTTGAGCAAGCGGCTACCGCGCTGGAAGGCGGAAATCACGGTGCCGCCAGTACGTTGTATCAGCAAATACTTCAGCACGAGCCAGACAATATCGCCGCAGCCGCCGGCCTGGCCCGCTGCCATATCGCCGCCAACAAGCTTGATCGCGCCAAGCAGGTTCTAGAAAGCATCGGGAATCCCAAAGCACCGGAAGCGACGAGCGCCCGTGCCGCATTGGCACTCGCCGAACAATCGGCCAAAATCGCTGACGCGCACTCGTTGGAGGCCAAACTGGCGGAAGATCCCGATAATCACCAGGCGCGACTCGATCTTGCCATGGCGCACTATGCATCCGGATCTCTTGATGCAGCCGTTGAACAACTCTTGGAACTCTTCCGCCGGGACCGAGAATGGAACGATCAGGCAGCGCGCGTCCAGTTGCTAAGGTTGTTCGAAGCATTTGGACCCACGAATTCTTTAACCGTTAACGGACGCAAACGTTTGTCGGCCCTCATGTTCACATGACCGAGTCGTCGCCCATCGCTTCGGCGGAGGAACTTCCGCGCACCCTTCCGATTTTCCCGCTCTCGGGAGTTTTGTTGTTGCCACGTGGACGGCTCCCACTGAATATTTTCGAACCTCGATACTTGGCGATGATCGGTGACGCCATGGCCAGCGCCCCTCTCGTCGGCATCGTTCAGCCGATGGATTCGGAGCAAGAAGGTGATCCCCCGGAGGTATATAAGATTGGGTGTGTCGGTCACATAACCTCGTTCAAAGAATCAGACGATGGGCGTTATCTAATCACTTTGACCGGCGTATGCCGATTCGATGTTGGCAAGGAACTTCCAATAATGCTGAGCGGTTACCGCCGTGTCCGAGCCCATTACAATCGCTACATTGGTGACTTCATCAGGGCAAAGGATGAAACCGTGGATTGCTCACGCTTGAAAACCATTCTGCGCGCCTATTTTCAATTGCATGGAATTGACGTGAATTGGAACGCCATGGAAAACGCCACCGGGGAAGGCCTGGTGACGTCGTTGGCGATGATTTGCCCTTTCGCTCCGAGCGAAAAACAGGCCATACTGGAGACTCGCCATTTCGCCGAACGAATTGAAGTTATCACGGCGCTCATGGAAATGGCCGTTTTGGCGCGGGTACGTGGCGATGATTCAGGGATTCACTGAATAATATCTGGCGTTCACGAGAAAACGTGCGTAAACGCCGTACCCCATATATCCCAAACGCTAGATCGAGCCCAAAATTTATGTGAGGAATTGACAATGGTGGACCCTAAGCTCTTGGAAATACTTGTATGTCCGTTGACAAAAGGGCCGCTTCGATACGATGCCAAGGCTCAGGAACTTGTTAGCGAGCAAGCCGGGCTCGCATACCCGATTCGCGACGGAATACCCATCATGTTGGTTGATGAGGCCCGGAGTTTGGACGAGCAACGTCCATCCACGCCGGCACCCAAGGAATAAGCGCAAGAGCATGGTCGGCACGTCGGGGACTCGCCACAGGCCTCGCGAGATTCGATTGAAACGGGCGGAAAAAATGATCGAGATAGATTTCGACGACGGTGCGACTTTTTGTCTGCCAGCCGAAATCTTGCGCGTCGAGAGTCCATCCGCCGAAGTTCAGGGACACGGGCCGGGGCAGAAAAATCTGGTCGTGGGTCGTCAACACGTTGGTATCCTGTCGGTTGAAACCGTCGGCCACTACGCGCTCAAGATAAAATTCGACGATCTTCATGACAGCGGAATTTTTCCATGGGACTACCTCTACCATTTGGGCCAAAATCTTGACCGCATCCGGCAAGAATACCTCGACGCACTGGCTGCCAACGGCCTCAGCAGAGATCCGCGAGACCAGTAAATTTCTGCGATGACCGCCGCAAGGCGATTTCCAAACATGTCGACCCAACATTGCGCTATGGTTATGGGAAATTTTTGTATCGTGGCTTCGCGCTACGGGTTTACAGGATTTGTATCAAGCTCGCATTTAGTAGGAGATTGGTCTTGACTGCAGATACGGCGCAAATTGCCCAACAGGAAAGTCATCATCTAAGATCGATGATTGCTGCATTGCGTGAGGAGTTGGAAGCGCAATCCATAGGACGAGAGCGCGCTGTACAAGACGCAATCACCACCAAGGAGAGCGAGATTCAACAGCTGCGTGAAACGGCCGCTGCACTCCGCGAATCGTTGGAATCATTGACATTCGAGAAAGAACAGGCCGTTCAGGACGCGATTTCCAAGGGACGCGATGAAATCCGCCAGCTAAAACATACCGCCGGTGCGCTGCGTGAAAACCTCGAGATTTTGCGTACCGAAATGGAGGACGAAGTGCAGCGGGCAATTTCACAGGGGCGCGATGAAATATTGCAATTGCGCGGCACCTCTACCGCGTTAAGAGACGAGTTAGAAGCGCTGGAAATTGATAAGTCGAACGCAGTCCAAAATGCGGTTTCCCAAGAACGCAATGAGTTCCAGCAACTTACAAGAACGATCGCCGCACTACGTGAGAAATTGGAGATGCAAAAGGCGGAGTACGAGAACGAGATCGAAACTTTGCGCCGATCATCTCGGGAACAAGTCAGGGAATTGCAAGAAACGATTTCCGTATTGCGAAATCAGTTGGAAGCGTAGGCCATTCGGGAGGACACCCAAAATGGTCGATAATACCCGCTCAGCTCGACAAGTAAAGCGATCATTGTCCGACACGACGAAAAGCGCGAGCGAAAAACTAGACGTCAAGCTCCGCGCAGCTGAAATGCAAGTAAAAAAGTTAAGTATGCTGCTCAATGTCTCCCGACGGGTGTCGAATATCGAGTCTCTGGACGAAATCCTTGAGACCATTGTCGAAATGATTTCGAAGGCGATCAATGCCGAGCGGGGGACATTGTTCCTCAATGATCCCATAAGCGGCGAGCTTTATTCGCGAGTAGCTCAGGGAGACATTCATCGCGAAATTCGTTTGCTTAATACGTCGGCTATCGCTGGCCACGTATTTACAACTTGCGAGGGTGTTTATATCGAGGAAGCTTACGCCGACCCACGTTTCGAGCGCACAATCGATGAAAAAACCGGATTCAAGACCAACAGCATCTGTTGCGCCCGGTGCGCACGGTGCGGGGCGAGGTAATAGGCGTTGTCCAGTGCATGAACAAGCGCGCAGGCCAATTCAACGATGACGACCTCGAACTTCTGGCCATTACGACACAGGCGACCGTCTCTCTCCAGAGTACACAGTACGTCGAACGCATGAAGAAGAGTCGAGAACAGGAGATGAAGTTCCTCGACATGGTGTCTGACGTTACCTCCGAACTCGATCTCGGGGTACTTCTCCACCGAGTCATGGAAGAGGCGACTCGAATGTTGAACGCGGATCGCTCAACCTTGTTTATCAACGACGAAAAAACCGGTGAGCTATTCTCCCGCTTGGCTATGGGCGACAGTGTCGGCGAGATACGTCTGCCTAATCACATGGGCATCGCCGGCACTGTATTCCAATCCGGAAAGACGGTTAATATCCCTTACGCTTACGCGGATTTGCGTTTCAATCCGGCATTTGACAAGAAGACCGGGTACTTCACTCGCTCGATCCTTTGCGTGCCGGTTGTGAACAAGGCCGGCAAGGTGATTGGCGTGACCCAGGTGCTCAATAAGAACGGTGGCGCGTTCAACGAAGATGACGAGACCCGGCTCAGGGCTTTTACCGCGCAAGTATCAATTGCGCTAGAGAACGCCAAATTATTCGACGACGTACAGAATATGAAAAATTACAACGAGAGCATGCTGCAAAGTATGTCGAACGGCGTCATCACCATCGGCGAGGAAGGTAAAATTGTAACGTGCAACGCTGCCGGGTTGCGGGTCACCCGCTGCCAGGAATCAGACATCGTGGGTCAGCAAACAGAAACGTTCTTCACCGGTCCCAACGCGTGGGTGATGGACAGGCTCCGCAAGATGGAAGAGACCCGTGAATCTGACATCACGATGGATCAGGAAATGGTATTCGACGACGAGGCCATCTCCGTGAACGTCTCATTCCTTCCGCTTCTAAACGCCGAGGGCAAAACCCTAGGATCGATGATCATGATCGAAGACATCTCGTCTGAGAAGCGGATGAAATCGACAATGTCGCGCTATATGGATCCCGGTTTGGCCGATCAATTGCTCGAGGGCGGCGAGGACATCCTCGGCGGCAAGAACATGACCGCCTCGGTGCTGTTTTCCGACGTGCGCAGCTTTACAACCCTAACCGAAAAGTTGGGCCCGCAGGGCACCGTCGCCATGCTCAACGAGTATTTCACCATCATGGTGGATTGCATTACCCGCGAAGATGGCATGCTCGATAAGTTCATCGGTGACGCGATCATGGCGGCTTTCGGCGTGCCCCTGCCTCAAAGCGACAGCGCAGATCGCGCCGTGCGAGCGGCCATTTCTATGATACGCGAACTGAACGCTTGGAACTTGGTGCGTGCTTCCAACGGCCAGCCCGAAATTCACATGGGTATCGGACTCAATACTGACTCAGTCGTGGCTGGGAATATCGGATCGCCCAAACGCATGGACTACACCATGATAGGAGATGGGGTCAATTTGGCGGCCCGCCTGGAAAGCGCCTGCAAGCAATATTCGGCAAAAATTTTGTTGAGCGAATTCACCTTTAAGCAGCTCAAGGGAACCTACCAGATTCGAGATATCGACAAGGTGATCGTCAAAGGTAAAACTGAGCCGGTGCAGGTTCTTGAGGTACTTGACCATCACACGAACGATTCGTTTCCCAACCTGATGGAATCTGTTAGTCACTTCAAGAGCGGACGCCAACATTATAATCGTGGTAATTGGGACAAAGCGGCGAAGGCATTCAACGAGGCCTATTCCTTGAACCCTAGCGATAAACTCGCGCAGATTTACATTGACCGCTGCAAACACCTTAAAGCCACCCCCCCAGCTGACTGGAACGGTGTCTGGGTGATGACGTCGAAGTAAGCCCTTGGAAACCGCACTACCCTGTCGCTGCGTGAACCGGGCAAATTTCGTTAAGAGCTTGTACCACCATTGAGGGGCCTGCGCAGCGTGCCCCGTCGCTCATCGCGCGGCGCCAAGAACGTGCGCCGGGCCAACCATTGAACAAGCCCGTCAAATGACGCGTCATCCGGACCAATGGAGTTCCCCGCGAGTATTCCGCTGCAACATAGGGCAGATACGCTTCGACCACGGCACGGCGGCTTGGTGCTGGTCGGGCAACCGCGAATATTCGCGAATCCGCGTCAGCAAGCAAATAGGGGGTGTGATAAGCTGCCCGGCCAATCATAACACCGTCGATTCGAGCGAGATGAGCAGTGGCGGCATCGAGACTTTCGACGCCGCCATTGAGAATGAATTCGCAGCAAGGCACGTCCATTTTGAGGCGGAATACTTTTTCGTAGTCAAGCGGTGGAATGTCGCGATTCTGCTTTGGGCTAAGTCCGGTAAGCCATGCCTTACGTGCGTGGATGACGAAGCTTCGGCAGCCGACCGTGGCGACTGTCGTGACAAAATGATGCAGCTGTTCGTATGCGTCCTGATCGTCGATTCCGGTACGGGTTTTCACCGTGACAGGAATGTTGACCGAAGTGACCATGGCGCCGACACAAGCCGCTACGAGATTCGGTTCAGCCATTAGGCACGCTCCGAAGCGGCCTTGTTGCACGTCGCGGCTTGGGCAACCAACGTTCAAATTGATTTCGTCGTAGCCCATGTCCTCGGCGATGCGCGCGCATGCCGCCAAGTCATGGGGAACCGATCCGCCAACTTGTAACGCGATAGGGTGCTCTTCCGCGTGGTAATCGAGCAGCCGTTTCGTGTCGCCGCGCAAGATGGCGTTGGCCGTGATCATTTCAGTATACAGCAATACGCGTCGACTGATTTGCCGGAGGAGATATCGCGCATGTCGATCGGTATACGACATCATCGGCGCGACGGAGAGCCGTCGGCAAAGCGGGACTGCCGCCTGGTTCTTTGCGCGTTCGTCAGTGGCTTGTTGGACGATGTTAGTCCGCGGCAGCATCGGTCAAGGCCTGGACGAGAGGACGGGAAGCCTTACCGCTTTCCGGTAGACCGACGCGGCGTTGGAACGCCTTGATCGCCGCCGCTGTCGCTGGTCCGGGGATTCCATCCACGGCGCCCTGGTAGTAACCTTGGTCAGCCAAGTGGCGCTGGATCGTTAAGGTCAAACGGCCAAATTCGTCCGTACGGCGAGGCGGTACCCGGCGGTTTTCATCGTCGACGGAATTGATCGACAGGCGAAGCTCCTCGATTAGCACTTCCGCCCTCGAAAATTCCTCTGGAACCATCAGAGACTCGAGGCGTTGGAGAGATTCATCGGCGCTCGAACGGACATCGGTTTCGGACTCTGTCGCTAGAGTGAACCACGCGTGGGCAAGGGCAAAATCCTTGTCGGTCCCAAGGCCATTGGCAATCATGGTAGCGAGATTTACCTGGCCCCACGCGTCCCCTTGCCTCGCCGCAGCACGATACCACTTAGTCGCCTCGTCAAGATTCTTCTCCGATCCACGACCGTAATTTAACAAGATACCGAGGTTGGTTTGCGCCAGAGGATATCCCTGGCGTGCCGCTAGCCGGTACCAATGCGCTGCCCTTTCCAGATCGCGGGCTACATACAGACCATGTTCGAAGAAATACGCGAGATTGTTCTGGGCAGGCGCGAACCCAGCCTCGGCCGCGCTGCGATACCAAGACCATGCTTGACCCAAGTCGTGGGCGATTCCGCGACTCGCGTGGTGCAGCCGCGCCAGGTTGAATTGTGCTTCGCTCAGTCCACGATCGGCGGCTAGCCGATACCAATGGGCGGCAAGGCCGGGGTCGTTCGGGACGCCGTCACCGCGTTCATATGCAAGACCAAGCTGATAACAGGATTCGGCATGAGACTGCTTGGCCGCGCGCCGCCACCAGGACATCGCCTGGCCCATATCCTTGGCCACGCCCCGACCCTCGGCGTAAAGTAGACCGAGGCGAAACTGAGCCCAGTCTAGTCCGTGAGCGGCAGACTTGTTGTACCAACTGGCGGCAACTTCGGGATCTTGCGCGACACCCCTTCCGCTTTCGAAAGCGACACCAACATTGTATTGGGCGTCGATATCGCCCCGTTGAGCGTGGTCGAGCCATGAGGTCACAGCAGCCGTATGGTCGCCAACTTCGAATGCCCGCCACGCGGCGGCATAATCAGCGTGTGCGGGCGCGCCAATAAGGACGGCGAAAAGCACGAAACTTACCACGCCACGTCTTTTCGGCACCGTTGGGGGAATTGACGGAATTCCAATTTCCATAGTGTGCTCGAAATATAGCTATATGCGATCCTTCAAGACCAAAACTCTCCCCAAACATCGCCTAGTGGTCAAACGCACGACGAAGAAACGCCGTACATTTTACGCCTAATTCTCCAGCACAAGTGCGTATTGTTTCGAAAACATTTTCTTCTCGTGCCTGAGCAACCTAAACCCGGCCGCAACCATTTCGTCCGCCAACTCCTGTCCCGAAAGCTCGTCGCGGTCGTTCCAATCGATAACCAAAACGCGCGTGCCTTGGCGAAGCTGTTCGCGCATTCGCGCAATGAATCGTTTTCGATCATCGGTCTTGATGAACGGGATCGCGTTGACCGAAAGCACGACATCCACGCCCGCCGGTATCCGGGGATCGTCACTGCCAGATTCGATGAACGACACATTGTCAATTTTTTCTTTGACAAGCCGTTTTTCAAGGTAACGAAGCATATTCGGTTCGTGATCGATGGCGTATACCCGGCCGTGCGGCACTGCGCGCGCCAATCGGACGGTGAAGTAACCGGTCCCGGAACCGATATCAGCTACGATCATGCCGTCCTTCAATTGTAGTAGCTTGAGAACCTCGTCGGGTTTCTGCCATTCGAAACGCCGGGGGTGATCGTAATGCACCGACCAAGCGACGGGATCTTCAAACCCCGGCATCTTTTTCTCTTCTTTCTTTTTCTCGGGTTGCTTTGCGGTCCCCGTATCAGGAGCCTGGCATCCATCGTCGTTAGCGCATGCCTCGTATGCCCATGCGCGCATTCTCTCACCAGCGCTCGGGGAGGCCGGACGAAAGCGCATATTTCCGCCGTCGTGATCCACGGCGATCAGACCCATATTCTGAAGTTCGTAAGCAGCACGCAGCAGGCGGGGTCTGGCAATTCTTGTGGCCTGAGCTATCGCTCCATCGGTAAAATCGCCATAGGGAACTCGGCAGACGATCGTTCGCATTACCGGATCCGCGCTGATGCGCAAAATGGACCGGATATCCTCAAGCCACGTGGTGAATTCGTGCAAACCGCCGGATCGGTAATTCCATTTTGAATTTTCGGCGAATGCCGGGACAACGAAGTACGCGTAAGCGATAGCGGTAATGCAGATGTATCGTGCAGCCTTCAACCTATCCTCCAGCAAACGTAATGCTGATGGCATGGCTGTGCTGTTACTGCAAACCACCAGCGCATAGATGTGTCGGATTTACCTGCTTGACGGAAAAATAATCAAGGGGATGAATCTATTGAATCACCGCGAAGACGGTCCAACGCTCTTCGATTGGCTTTGGTGGGACGGCCCATTCCGCGCGAGCGTGAGTGAACTTCCTGCGGCCCAGCTTCGATTGGGGCGAGATCTTCGTACAATAAACGCGCCTCGGGTGCCGGCCCCCGACGATGTCCCAGTGCGAGAATTTTCACCACCCGAATCAGCTTCGCCTGGGGAAAGGTCAGCACGTCGCCGATTCGTACAGTAGCATGGGCTTTGAGCACCCTAGTTTTGTTGACCCTTACCTTCCCTGCTGCACAGACCTGGCTCGCCAAGGAGCGGCTTTTGAAAAAACGCGCGTACCACAGCCACTTGTCAATCCGAAGAATATTTTCGCTCATGCGCGTCCATTCATGACCGCGAGTTTAGCGAATGGCGAATCCGGGTTAAGGCGCCGTCCCCGGGATTGCCGCCACGCTGCTTTTTTGGTCCCTACAAGACGAAAACCGCTGTCCTCTTGGACCGCACGATAACCGAATTGCAGCAAAACGGCGGGGAGTTCATCCACCTCGCAAACGCACCTATCGACTAAATCCGATGACGAGACGACAGTGCCACGACGCGCTCTGCGGCGAAGCCACGCTGACATCCGTTCGGCGCTATCGACCCGAATCGCGCGCGGCCCTTTGATGGCGTACCCGATAGCATCGTAAAACGTCAGCGGCAAATCCCTGTCGACCGTTACCGCGTGCGTAGTTGGTACCGCCGGTACCGGGTAGTAATCTGCAGAAACCGCCCACAGAAGGGCGCGAAACGCCAACCGGCGAGGCCTCAACATGGACGCCAGGTATACCCAGTCTAGCCCCAGGCGAACCCCCATGGCGGCCAAGACGCCGCGCTCGGACTTGGTCAAAGCGGCGATCTGTGACTGCACCCGGGATCTCGGCAGCGCACCCAAACACTCCGCAATCTGAAAAAGCATACCGCGCGCAGCTCCCGAAAGCCTTGCGTCCCGGGCGCGCAGAAGCGGCCCAGCGCTTATTCGCATATGATCATCGAACCAAGAGCGCATACGGCCTTCAATGCGCGTTCGAACCGCTCCTTCCAACAGTTCGCTAGCCAATGGAAAGAGCCGAGGAGCGAGTGGGCTGGGGCCGCGGCACAAACGCGCCACCGCCTCACCGTGCCAAAGAACGCGCGCATGATCGTCAATTTGAAATGCTTCGGGTCCATCCTCCGCCAAGCGGGTTGCGCGGCGCTCGATCTCACCACGCAAGGCCCGCCGGGCGGCGTTGAAGAATGCCTTGACCTGGGCGTGTTCAGCGTTGATATCGGGTTTGAACCGGAATCCCTCCAAGCGACCTACGAAATGGCCCTCGACGGCGACGGCGCCATCATCGTTGACTTCTGCTGCTAATACTTTGCCGGCCCCACGCATCAACAATGCGGATCGGCGATCGACGAACCGCTGGTTCAGCCTATCATGCAGCGTGTCCGACAACCGATCCTCGATCGCGCGGGTTCGTTCCCGCCAGCACGCTGCGTCCATCAGCCAGCCGGAACGGTGTGAGATGTAGGTCCAGGTTCGGATGTTCGCGATTCGCATCATTAACGTATCGATATCGCCGTCGGACCGGTCGAGCCTTTCCACCGATCGGGCCACCCAGTCCTCGGGAAGCTGGCCACCACCATCGATCAAACATCGAAAAATTCGACCCAACAAACGGACGTGTGTATCCGTCATCGTCTTGCAGAAATCCGGAATCCGACAAACCTCCCAAATGGGCTGAACAGCCTCCGGCGTCGACGTTCGCCGCATCATTTCCGGGTCGCGTGCGAGCTCGCACAAGGCCCGATAATCGTCCGCCACAGGTGCTCGCATCAGCCCGGATTTCTTGGGCGCCTCTTCCAAACCACGCAATAGCGTGGTGAGCGAGTGGGTCGATGGCTGTGCATTACGCCAATAAACCGCGCGAAGAAGCGGAAATCGGTGCTTCTCGATCGCCTCCACAGTCTCCGCCGCTAGACCCGGCGCCTCTGCGGTGGTACCGAAGCGACCGTCGTTCAGATGGCGCCCGGCTCGCCCGGCAATCTGGGCCAGCTCGGCGACGGTCAGGGCACGCACGGCGTGACCGTCGAACTTCGCCAGCTCGCCGAATGCCACCAGGTTGACGTCCATATTCAACCCCATGCCAATGGCATCGGTTGCCACCAAATAGTCGACCTCGCCGGCCTGGTACATCGCCACTTGCGCATTGCGCGTGCGCGGACTCAGCGCTCCAAGCACGACCGCGGCACCGCCCCTTTGACGCCGCAAAATTTCGGCAAGCGCGTAAACATCGACCGCGGAAAACGCCACAACAGCGCTGCGTGGCGGCAGGCGAGCAAGCTTCTTGCGTCCGGCGTACGCGAGCTTGGACAGGCGTGGACGCGACACATGCGCGACACCCGGCACTAGCCGCGTCAGCACAGACCGCATTGTGTCGGCCCCTAGAAACAAAGTCTCGTCCAGACCGCGGGCATTGAGTATGCGGTCGGTGAATACGTGGCCCCGCTCGGGATCGGCCGCCAGCTGGACCTCGTCGATTGCAACGAAGGCAACCCGGCGATGCGCCGGCATCGACTCCACGGTACACACGAAGTAGCGCGCACTGGCGGGTGCGACCTTTTCCTCACCCGTGATCAATGCCACTGCAACAGCCCCCACGGCTCGGACCACCCGATCATAAACCTCGCGTGCCAAAAGCCGGAGCGGCAAGCCAATGATGCCGCTGTTGTGTGCCAGCATGCGCTCTACGGCGAAGTGGGTCTTGCCCGTGTTTGTCGGGCCAAGCAAAGCAGTCAAGCGGGGATTTTCGTTCATGGTGTCACGTCTTTGAATGCCCGGCGACCAACCAGCCATATGGCTTGGCGGCAGTTAAGTTACCGGCGTGCGAGCGATTTTGCGCTTCGCAAGCGGACCATGGCGCGATACCGATGGCGGTGTACCACATCCGCCGGCGAGTGTACACCGCCAGCCGTCTTTCATTGCTTGCACGGCGAAACGCGTGGGATTATCGATACACGACGATGATCCCTGCCACGGAGAAAGGCACAATGGCAAAGAAAACGCCGAAGGCGGAAACACACGCCTTTCAAGCTCAAGTTGGCCGGCTGCTCGATATCGTCGCCAACTCGTTTTACAGTCATAAGGAGATTTTCCTCCGCGAACTGATTTCCAACGCGTCCGACGCCTGCGACCGTTTGCGCTACGCTGCCCTCACGGCACCCGAGCTGTTAGACGCCAACGCCGATCTCAAGATCACCCTCTCCATCAACAAAAACGCCAAGGAACTCACGGTCACGGACAATGGAATCGGCATGACCCACGACGAGCTTGCGTCGGACTTGGGGACCATCGCACGGTCGGGGACATCCGAGTTCATGTCCCATTTGAGTGGCGATGCGGCCAAGGACATGTCCTTGATCGGTCAGTTTGGCATGGGCTTCTACTCGGCTTTCATGGTCGCCGACCAAGTCACCGTGACCAGCCGCAAGGCAGGGGACGACGCATGCTGGACGTGGCGTTCCGACGGCAAGGGCGAATTCACTCTATCGCCGACCGACAGTGGCGAGCGCGGCACAGCTATAACCTTGAATCTGCGCAAAGGAGACGCCGAATTCCTCGAACCCGCGCGCCTTCGGACCATCGTAAAAACCTATTCCGACCACATCGCCCTGCCGATCGTCCTCAAGGACGGCGACAAGGAGGACACGCTCAACACGGCGTCCGCCTTGTGGACCCGGCCGAAATCCGAGATCAACTCGGAACAATACACGGAATTCTATCGTCACGTCGGCCACTTGGGTGACGAACCTTGGTTGGTGATCCACAATCATGTTGAGGGCAAGCTCGAGTACAGAAATCTGTTGTTCGTACCCCAGTCCAAGCCGTTCGATCTGTTCGACGCCGAGCGCAAGTCGCGGATAAAGCTCTACGTACGGCGCGTATTCATCACCGACGATTGCCAGGACCTAATGCCTGGGTACTTGCGGTTTCTTCGGGGCGTTGTGGATTCCGAGGACCTACCGCTCAACGTTAGCCGCGAAATGCTCCAGAACAATCCACTGGTCGCCAAGCTGCGGAGCGGTTTGGTGAAACGAGTCATCGGTGAACTGCGCAAGAAAGCGGAGAAGGACGCGGAGGCCTATGCGTCATTTTGGCGGAATTTCGGCAGCGTTCTCAAGGAAGGCATTTACGAGGATTTTGAAAGACGCGACGAGTTAATTGGGCTCGCTCGATTCAGCACGACCACTTCGGGCGATAGCTTCATCAGCCTGGCTGACTATATCGGCCGCATGGTCGAGGGCCAGGATTCAATCTTTTACATATCCGGGGAGGATACCCAGAGCCTTCGGAAAAGCCCGCAGCTCGAAGCGTTCGACGCCCGTGGCGTTGAAGTGCTTCTTTTGGCCGATCCGGTGGACGAGTTTTGGCTGCCCGCGGTCGGCGAATACGAAGGCAAGAAATTTGCCTCGGTAACCCAGGGGGGCCTCGATTTAGGCAAAATCGCCAAGCCGGAAGAAAAGGGTGAAGAGGAAAAATCGGAAGCATCGGAGACTCCCGCCGGAGTTAATGATCTCGTCGCCCTATTCAAGCTCACCCTCAAAGACGCGGTGAAGGACGTGCGAACCACAGAGCGGCTCACCGATAGCCCCGTTTGCCTGGTCGCGGAGGAGGGCGATGTCGACATGCATCTCAGCCGGCTGTTAAAACAACACCGCCGGATCGAGGAAACGGCAACACGCATTCTCGAAATCAACCCGACCCACCCGTTGATAACGTCTCTGGCCACCCGGGTCGGTAACGAGGGGGCCTCCGAAGAACTCGGGGACGCGGCTTATTTGTTGCTCGACCAAGCACGCATCGTTGAGGGTGAGTCGATACCCGACCCCAGCGCCTTCGCCCGCCGCCTAGCCGGTGTGATGCAAAAAGGCCTCGCGGTTTAGCGTCGCAAATTTGCAGTTGACGGAATAAGGAAACTTTTCCCAATGCCTACGATGCCAGCATTGGGTTTGATCGAAGCCTTATGTTCCGGGCCAGTCTAATCAATCCAACGCTCGAAACTCGAGCGTCGCGATTGACCCACTAGGCAGCCTTGGCCGTACTCTTGCCGCCTTTCGGTCCAGCAGGGCCCTTTTCGCCCTTGGGGCCAATCGGACCTCGATCGCCTTTCGGGCCAGCGTCCCCCTTGGCGCCTCTTTCACCGGCTGGCCCTCGCGGACCTGTAGCGCCTTTGGGTCCTGCGGCCCCCTTGTCGCCTTTGGGTCCGGCCGCTCCGCGCTCGCCTTTGGCGCCTTTCGCGCCAGCCGGTCCTACCTTGCCTTGCGGACCACGATCACCTTTCGCGCCGGTCGGTCCGCGATCACCTTTGGCACCTGCGGGGCCAACCTTGCCCGGCGTACCGCGATCACCTTTCTCGCCGTTCGCGCCGGGCCTGCCGCGCGCACCCTTGGGACCCTTTAGCTGCTTCTTGTACTCGCTGGCCAAAGTTTCCGCGATCATGTTCACGACGGTTTCATCCTTCGTGAGCACGTCAACAACGATATTTCGAACCACGCCTTCAACCCAAGTCAAGTTCGTCATGGCTCCAATGTCCTCGTGAAGTTCATTCCAATACTAGCCTACAAACCTACACTAAGTGACGCATATTGGGACAATTTCCATATGATTGCACTAAAATAATGCATATCATCGGTACAAAAAATTTATACGCCTTATCTGAGATTCGTACTTTGGCTACTTATCAGAAGAAAAACTAACGAAATTTATTGTAATTTAATTGTGGTTTCACTTTACCATTCAGGTCAATGGTGCTGCGGTGGACAATTCAATCCGCCGATTTGAACACCGCCTGCTCGATCAAACCGCAAATGATGTGACCAACGACGATATGGCCCTCTTGAATCTTTTGTGTTTCCGTCGACGGGACGCAAACCAGATGGTCGCAAAAGGGTGCCATGTCGCGCCCCTCCGAACCGGACAACCCGACAGTAACGACCCGCTTACCGCGCGCCGCCTTGAGCGCCTCGACGACGTTTGGTGACCGCCCCGAAGTGGAAAGCGCGACCAAGACATCACCCGCGTTGGCAATGGCATCAACCTGGCGGGCGAATACCCGATCAAAGCCATGATCGTTGCTCACCGCCGTTAGAATCGACGTATCGGTGGTGAGGGCAACAGCAGGCAAACCCGGTCGGTCGACATCCAGCCTGCCGACCAATTCCGCGGCCAAATGCTGCGAGTCCGCCGCGCTGCCGCCGTTGCCGAAGAGGATCGCCTTGCCGCCGTCGCGGTAGGCGGCGATCAGCAGCTCGGCCGCCCGC
>JAAXGF010000026.1 GCA_012267605.1 Alphaproteobacteria bacterium
GGCTGTCGTTGATCTCGCCGAGATAGAGAATGTGGCGCTGAACGACCCGGCGGCCGCGGACCCGGACGTTCTCCACCACGCTCCAGTAGCGGTGCTCCTTGCCGTCTTTGAAGCGTCTCTTGCAGCGCACGAACATGGGCAAAGCGTCCGGTGCTTTGCCAGCCAGATCAAGGGGGTAGGTCGGCACTACACGCCGTTCTGGAGAAGCAAAGCCCGGAAATCCGCCACTTTCCGGGCCGGAAAATCGTCACATTAGCCGAAACGCGTGCCGAGTTGCGGAAGTCGGGCTAAGTTCAATATGAACTTCGTTCGGATACTTTTCTAACTCAATAAATTGATTTTCAATAGACCATGGAGACTTGATATGTAAACCGTGTACAAAAACTTCATATGACCTCATTTTTCCTACTCTAATGTTGACAAAACTCGTGAATTTCATACTTATGATTAACGATCGTAAATACTAACATCCTATTTCAGTGTGGATACATATTACGCGCAATGTTCTCGTGAAACCCAAGAAAAAGTTGCATACCTGTTACGCAATCGCTGCATGGCTTTGGGCTAGTTTAGGGTCGGCGAGCTTTGGAATTTCCCGTAATCATACCTTAGACAGCTGGATATGAAGCGATCTTTGGCCCTCGGGTTCTCCGCTCTATGCGTTGTCTGTATTGGCCTTGCCGGGGCGGGTGTTTTTTGGTTGCGCAGTTCCTTGCCCCAGGTCGAAGGAATGAAGCGGATCGCTGGTATTCAATCTGTGGTTGAGGTTATCCGCGACCGCAACGGCGTTCCACGAATATTCGGGGATTCGGAAGAAGACGCCCATTACGCTCTGGGATTTGTTCACGCCCAAGACCGCCTCTGGCAGCTCGAATCACAGCGCCGACTCGTTAGGGGGCGTCTATCGGAAATCATGGGTGCCGCAACCCGTGGCCTGGACCGCATGTTTCGAACATTCGGTCTGCATCTCGCGGCAGAATCGTCACTTGCAGTCCTAGACAGCCCGACCCGGGCCGCACTCTCCGCCTACGCCGACGGCATAAACGCTTTCTTAGATTCCCGGGGTTCTGCTCTCCCCACCGAATTTATTTTGGTCGGCGCTCCCGCGCCGGAACCGTGGCGGCCCTCTGATTCACTCGCCGTCCTCAAGCTAATGTCGTGGCGCTTAACGCCACACTGGCGCAATGACTTGCTCCGCGCGCAGCTCCTTGGTCGGCTGACTCCGTCACAAATCGAGGAGCTTTGGCCGCCATACCCACCAGACGGTTCCGTGACATTGTCCGAACAGTTGACTGAAGTGGATTCGGCGGCCGCAATGTTAGGCGCTTCGCTCCTGGAGGTATTTCCCCCCCTCGCGCCAGACGGCATCGGATCGAACGCCTGGGTCGTCGCCGGTAGCCGCAGCAAAAGCGGGCAACCCTTGCTGGCCAACGACCCCCACCTACCCTTGGCTTCACCAAGCACATGGTACCTAGCCCAACTCAACGCTCCAAACCTTTTCGTAACAGGGGCAACCTTGCCTGGTTTACCCTTTGTCGTCCTCGGACATACCAGACAGATCGCCTGGGGATTCACCAACACCAACACAGATGTTCAAGACATCTTCATCGAGCGTTCTCCGCCTTCAATGCCCGATCACTACCTTTCTCCAGATGGACCTTTACCTTTCACCTTTCGCAAGGAAATCATTAAAATCAAAGGATTGCCGGATGACATTCTGATGGTGCGGGAAAGCCGCCACGGTCCGATCATTTCCGATCTGGTGGTCAGCCCCGCCGCTGTCGGCGAAGCGCATCTCGCCCTCGCCTGGACCGCTCTGTTGGATGACGACCTTACGCCACAAGCTGGTCTAAAGCTCAATAAAGCAGCCAACTGGGCTGACTTCGTGGATGCCATAAGGGATTTTCACGGACCTCAACAAAACATCGTTTACGCCGATATCGACGGCAATATTGGATTCTACACTCCAGGGCGCGTTCCAATCCGTAAGCGCGGAAACGGCCAGTTTCCGGTGCCAGGGGCGAGCGGTGAGTACGATTGGCAAGGATTTGTGCCCTTCGCCGAACTTCCCCATGGTTTCAATCCACCAAGCGGAGCATTCGTCAACGCAAATAACAAGGTCACCCCAGAAGGCTATTCCCACTACCTAACCGAAGATTGGGGCCCTCCCTTTCGTGCCCAACGAATCGAGCAATTGTTGGCCGCGCGGGATCAACATACGGCAATTGATTTTCGCGAGATGCAGACAGACACGATTTCGCTCATGGCCCGATTGATGCTGCCCCATCTCATGGCGGCGACACCTGAGACCATGGGCGGCCGCAGTGCCAAACGGCTGCTTGACGGCTGGGGCGGAAATATGGATCGGAATGCGTCGGAGCCGGTCATTTTCTGGGCTTGGTACCGCGACCTATCCCGGTTGGTGTACGAAGATGAACTTGGACCAAACTTTTATGAGTTCTGGCATCTTCGTTCGTTGTTCATGGATTGGATATTGAACGGTGAGGGTGGCCATTGGTGCGACGACACTCGTACGTCGATTGTTGAAAGCTGCCGCCAGCTCGCCGGACAGGCCCTCGATTCGGCGGTGGCTGATTTGTCCCGACGCCATGGTAAGAATCCTGAAAACTTGCGGTGGGGCGATGTACACCGGGCACAATTGAAAAACCCTCTACTCGATCAAATTCCTATTTTGGGTGCGCACTTGGCCGTCACGGTCGAAAACGGTGGGGATCCGTACACCGTCAACGCCGGGGGATATGCGTGGACCGGCGACGATCACCCCTTCAGTCAGATCCATGGACCAAGCCTTCGTGCCATTTACGATTTTTCTGACCTCGACCAATCGTTGTTCATTCACCCGCCGGGCCAGTCAGGCAACCCGCTTTCACCCCATTTCAATGATCTTACGGCCCGCTGGCGCGACCACGTCCCATTCCCCATCGCCTCTGGAAACGAGATCGGTGACGGTGACCGGCGGCTAGTTTTAGTTCCCGCCACCGGCAATTGACGTAACTATGTTTTTTGCATTTCGCGTTTGAGCGGCCCCGTATTCCAGCACTCACTACCCTTTGCATAGGTTCTTTCCCTGGGTTGATGGATTTGCCGCAATTTCCTATCGTCCGTCATTCAATCGAATCCAAAAGGCGACACACGCGTGAAATTCAGGCTCTTGCCATTTGTCGTTATCACTAGCCTGTTGCCATTAGCTGTCTGGTCCGACGAACGAACGCCCGATCTAAAGAACGGGCGCATGGTTGCCAAGGTTTGTCGAGAATGCCACGCCTTCCGGGAGAGCAAGCGCCAAAAGTTCGGGCCAAATCTGGCGGGACTGTTTGGCCGACCCGCCGGGCAGCTCGATGGTTATCCGTACTCGATCGCCATGCGCGAAATCGGCGTGGTTTGGACGAGCGAGACCTTGGACAGGTTCCTGGCCGATCCAGCGGCTTTCGTTCCCGGAACCGAGATGCGGTTCAAGGGAATTGAATCCGCAGCATCACGAGCCGACCTTATCTCCTATTTAGCGGTGGCCACTGAAAAATAGTCTCTCGTGGCAACTGTAATTCCGCCATGCGGATTAACCAAATCTTTATCCACAAACCCAAGGATTGTGAATGGCGGATATTGCGTCCGGCGTCGCTCGCCCCGGATGAAGATGGACACTTCTAAAAACCTC
>JAAXGF010000192.1 GCA_012267605.1 Alphaproteobacteria bacterium
GCAAAGACTTTTGACGGCTCACAACGGTCCCATCCGCATCCCAGTCCCTGCTGGAGGGCACGGACGATTCCGATCTATTGGAAACGAATAAATTTTTGGATGAATACGAATACGACGAGCACATCGCAAATATCGCCGACCAGTTCCAGCAGGCAGGTTGCAATGAATACGATGTCCGTATGGTGGCTGAATTGGATGAGGAAGCTGAGGAAGTATATGTTGCCTGGTGCGCTGCCGCGGACAATTATTTTATGGTGATGATCTGCAAGTTTGATCTCTGCAATATTTTGCGAAAAGTCGATGAATCAGATGGGATTTTGGGTGGAGACGGGCTTGGGGGGTTCGGTATCGAATCCGATATGGAAAATTTTCGGTAACAAGTCCGCGGTGCTGGGTCAATATTAGTCCTCGAACAGGAAAGTTGTGGGGCAGCAAGCGAATGGTTCGATCACTTGGTTGACGCAGGCAATTGATATTTCGCTTTCCACGCCGGGTATGGCATTCCATACACATATTCACGCGCCTCCTCTTCGGACATCGCGATTCCCTTTTCCTCTGCCGCCACCCGATACCATTTAGCGAGGCAGTTCCTACAAAACCCCGCCAAATTCATAACATCAATGTTTTGAACGTCGTGGCGTTCACGAAGATGGTCGAGCAAACGCCTCAGTACGGCAGCTTCAATATCGGTGCGCGTTTGTTCATCCATAATCAGCCCTCACCATTAGGTTTCTCGGAGACGCGTATCGGTCGCATCAAGGTAACTTCACCCCGTCCACCGTATCATCAATCAACAAATCGACTACGGCGCGCAAGGCGTCGTCGTGATCCGCACCGCCGTCGCGCACCTCTTTATAACGTGCGAGCTGTCGATCAGCACTCGTGCCACGCGTCAGTATTCGCCGGGCATTTTGGACCTCTGAAAGGCATTCCAGGCGTTGTGCATCCTCCTCCACCAAACCCAAAATCTCATCGAGCAACTCGGCAAATGGAACTAGCGACCCTTTGCCAAGATCAATCAGTTCGCCGTCGATCCCGTATCGTTGCGCACGCCACCGGTTCTCGTGCACCAATATTCGCGGGTAAATGCGCCAGCGTTGGTTGTTGAGACGCAGTCGGTAGAGCATGCTCAGGACACACTGATATAGCGCCGCAATACAGATCGCATCATTTAGCCGGGTGCAAACATCTGTTATTCGCATTTCCAAAGTTGGAAACCGAGCGCTCAGCCGGACATCGGTCCATATCTTGGTAGCATCCTCGATGACGCCGGCACCAACTAAGTGACTCACCATGCGCTGGTATTCACCGTAGCTGTCGAATCGGTCTGGAATCCCAGTCCGTGGCATGGCATCGAAAACGGTTAGGCGATAGGACTTTAATCCGGTGTTTTGTGCCCGCCAGAATGGCGAGGACGTGCTCAGTGTCAAAAGGTGTGGCAAAAAGTAGGCGGCTTGATTCATCAGATCGATGCGCAACTCATTATCGGCAATACCGACGTGGACGTGCATGCCGCAAATCAGCAAACGGCGGACCGCACCCTGCATGTCGCGTGCTAAGACGTCGTACCGCTCCTTATGAACCTGATGTTGATCCTCCCAGCGAGCGAACGGGTGGGTCGAGGCGGCGATGGGCGCCAAGCCGTGGCGACGGGCAATCTCGGCCACGGTACCGCGAAGGCGCATGAGGTCCGCACCGGCATCGCGCACCCTGCGGTAGACTCGGGTACCTACCTCAATCTGTGCCCGCATGAATTCGGGCGCCACCTGGCCCCGTAACGAGTCCTCGCATTCCGCCATCATAGAATCAGGTGGTTCGGACGCCAGATCGCGGCTAACGCGGTCGACTAGAAGATACTCTTCCTCGATACCGATCGTAAATTCGGGCTCGCGCAACATTATAGCGCGGCACGCGATACGCGGTAGAGTTGCGGATCGCCAAGTGGTGGTTCAAGGGCACAGGCGAGCCGTTCGGTCCATTCGATCACGCCTCTCGCCGAATCGATCAAATCCTGTCGGACTTCAAGCAATATATGGGGCAATCCCCGCGCCAAGGCGTGAACCGGGATAGAGTAAGCTGGTGGATTGTTGGCGGAGTAAGGTTCATTGTCCCCGACAACGATACCGGCATCCTCGGACAATTTCGCCATGACTGGATGGGGTAACCGCGAGTCACGATCCCACAGAACACCCACCTGCCAGCGTCGGCCTACCCCGTCAAAATGGGGCGTGAAACTGTGTATCGAGATCACGGCCGGAACAACGCCGCGAGCCAAATAATCCTCTATAGCCTGTTCGATGGCCCGGTGGTAGGGCCAGAAACAAGCTTCGGCGCGAGCCTCGACGGCCTTTGCGTCGACATTCTGATTGCCGGGAATCGCGTACCCACCGCTGATTGAGGGAATCGATGCCGAATTTTCTAGTGGCCGATTGCAATCTATGACCAACCACGAATAACCCGAAAGCACGGCAGGAGCATCCAAGCGGCGGGCCAGGCCACGGGTAAGATCGGCGGCGCCGATGTCCCAGCCGACATGCTGTTCAAGAATCGATTTTTCAATGCCGAGCTCATTTAGGCCGACGGGGAGTCGATTTGAGGCGTGATCGCATATCAGAAGTACTGGTGCGCGGCCGCCAGAGTTTTCATGCCAAACGGCTGGAGGGTCGCCGACACTCAACACAGCCGATCCGCGAGATATAGGACGTGAATTCATCATGACGCCAATATACGAAAATCTCCGCGAGTCTGTCTGTTCGAAATGTCGTGCTCGGGAATTTTTGTCCCTTATCGTCGCGCCGAGTCCGTCAGCCACTGATCGATTCGCGGAGGGAGATTAACATCGAAGCAGCAGAATATTTGGAATCCGATTAACATCCTAGCGATGGAGACGAATCGACATGATGATGCAGCAGCTCTTGCTCGGGCCAAGGACTATCCGTACACCACCCCACAATTTTCCTATGTGTTTGCCGGTGGCATAGCGCTGGCCCTGACCAATACTGGCGGCGACCCTTTACGCCGTGGTCGAGTGACGTTCGATGGGCGGGAGATGACGACGCTGGAGGCGCTGAAGCGACTCGGATTAGCCGCCAAAGATAGCATGGAACCAAGAATCCCCGTACTCGCTTACGGCTCGAACGGGGCACCAGAGCAGCTCGCCCGGAAATTTGCCAATCACGACGACCGGGTTTTTGTGGTTGTCCGCGCAAGCCTCACCGATTTCGACGTCGTTTACGCGCCACACTTCACCCGCTACGGGACTATTCCGGCAACGCTCGCGCCTTCAGCGGGAACTAGCGTGTCAGTGTCGATTACCTACTTGTCGCCAGCCCAGCGCGATCATATGCACGATGCCGAAATATCGGCCGGCAACTACATATTCGGGCGACTGGCCGGTATCGCGTTGGTGCCTCATGGGCGCGCGAAAATGTCCGAGTGCTGGGCTTACGTCTCTCCCCACGGCAGTCTAGATGTCGCCAGGGCACCTGTCGCACTTGCCGCTGTTCCCGCCGAAAGGCGACGCTTTCAACCCTTATTGACAGCGGACGTTCTCAACCATGCCCGGGACCGCCTGAAGCCCGGCGCTAATCTCGACCAATTCATTAGCGAGACCATCGCCGAACATACACTTCGCCGAACCCGGACACGCGCCCTGAGACAATCGGCGATACCCTTCGCGATTGATGGATTCATGCCTGAGACGCCGTTACGATGAGCACCGTGTTGATCACCCGGGCGAGGTCTGCCCTAAAACGGTAGTTTCTTAATCAAATCCGCTGGGCTTGTACCTTCGCCGCTGGAATCACCGCCTGGCGAACCGCCGAGCACGCCTTCGGCCAAACTGTCAACCAAATCAGCTGGATCCTCGGCGAGCTCCTTTACCGTATCGACGACCTCGCCAGGGGAATCCAGCAAGCTATCGGCAATGCCCGCCAAGTCTGGCCGGTAACTGAGATCGTGCCACGGGCCCTCGGCGATGACGGCCACGCCGACACCGGTCACTTCGGTATTGCCCCCTTGTCCCTCGATCGTAGCTGCAACTTGGGGCCTGACCCGATAATTCAAGGTGCGGCTGGGCAAATCTACGATACCAGCACCGGTCAGCCGCAATAGCGGAGCGAGCAACGCCAAATCATCATTGCGGAGAACTCCGCGCTCAATACGGAAGGTTCCGGACAACTCGGCGAAGTCGGTTTTTCGGGTTTCGTCCGCTGTGTCGTCTAGAAACGCCGTCGCGTAACTGCCCAGGTGCCTCA
>JAAXGF010000393.1 GCA_012267605.1 Alphaproteobacteria bacterium
AGTTGCGGAAGTCGGGTTAGCGCTCAGGCGCCGTCCTATTGTGTTGCCGCGCTCGTCTTGAGTCAGGGCCGCGAAATAATCGAGATCGTGGACCCACTGTTGGGTTGCGACGAAGCTACTACCATCGAGCCCGGGTTCGGCGCCTTTGACGATGGCCGCGTCGACGGCGGCGTCGCCCTGGGGGTTCTCTGTGCCATCCTCGTATCCCGTAAGATCGAGCCCCCGATCGTACTTAAAACCATCGACCAACCGGTAAAACCATCGACCAACCGGTCCAAACGAAATGCCGGTCGAAGCAAGCGCACAACGGCGCGCGCCGCGTGGGTAATTCGCCCCCGGTCATCACCGCGTATCCAGCACCAGAGGTGTGCTTGAGTCGAAGGGACCTCGCACCCGGGTCCGCTAAGGCTGGGGAAAGGCCGAAGTCCCACGATTTCGCACCCCAGTCCTTGAATCAGGCCAGGCCCAATGCCGGTAACGATCGAAGGGTCGACGGACCGAGATGCGAGTTCCCGTAACACTGTCTTCGTGTCGCCGCCAGGAACCGTGCCGAATTCGAGATAACGCGAAAAACTTGGGACAGGCGCAAGAATGCCAGGTTGGGGTGTGCTCATGGGTACGAGTCGGTCTGGAAATAGTCGAAGACATGGAAAGTCGCCATCGTGGCCGCTGGCCGACCGCAAGGCAACGCTCTTTTTCGACAATGAAAATGGGTTCGCTGTTGTGAGAATCAAGTTCGGTCGACGCAGCGCCGACCGTTTGACGAACGAAATGCCAAGTCAACAGAGCACGTTCATGGGCCATCGGTCAAATTCAAGGCCTATCAATCAGAAGCAAGATTATCTGATCTTCTTAATCTCACAAGAACGTAGTGTGAATGTAACTGATTTACATTCGCATATTTCAAATCGACCCTAAATGGATTCGTGATTGGCATCAATCCGAGTTGCGCTGAGCGTTCAGTTGAATTTCGCCGAGTCTTTTAGGAACCTTGGCGATGCATCAGTCGTTCAAACATCGTCGGTGTCGGCTCTGCACTCCTGGCCAGGGGCCTGATGATTGCGTCCGACTGCCACATTTGAAATCTTTGATGTACGATGATCGAATTCAAACGCCGAAATCGAAAACCTGGATTACGGTGGGCGCGATGAAGAAGCTACCAATGTGTGTTCGAAATCGCCGTTCCGTGCATTTTGAAACCTCGGCTCGAGGCGGATACCGCATATTTTCGCCGGTAATCGTAGCTATTACGCTTGTCGGTTTGATCGTCACGGCACAATCGCGTGCAGAGGATTATTTCCCCGCGTCGATTGGAGACCGGGGGACCACCTACCGCGTCGCCCAGGAATTCGACAAAATGGTTGCCTTGTTGTCGGACGATGTTCTTCGGGATTTGGTCTGCCGCCTGGCTTATGAACGATATACGCCGGAGGCGCTTGGCTCAGCGCTGAATCTGCCAACCGGCGCGATCTTGCGGCGGCTCGAGACCATGGGCGGCTGGGGCTTGACGCGTCTCATGCCTTGGCAGGGGGGGAACCGTGTCGTTGAGGCCATACCCGGGCGCGGCGAAAACACGTTGCGCCGCTGGGCAGCTAGGTACTGCCCACTGGGGGATGCCTGCGGCCGTCCCGATCCCAACGCGGAAACACCACGAGAGCAGAAGGAGAACCCCAAATCCGAAAATGCCGGCTTTGCCGCCGGGGCCGCCAACCCTGTATGGCACCGAAAACAATATTTTGACAGGTTCGCTGAGGCGATCAAACGGATCGACACGATTAACGGTAGCGATCCGGTCAAAATCCCGCCGGATGAACGCGGTTCGCCGCGCGAAGAGTATTTCGTCCGGTTGCGCTTGAACAGGCTGGAAAAAATCGCCCCGATGGCGGATGAGATTATAAAACTGGCTGTTAGGGCGTACAATTTGGCCCGATGGGAAATCGTGCGGGAAAGCTATGGCCTCGACCTGGAAGGCTATCGTCAGTGGCGGGCGGCTAGAGCTGAATCTGCCGCCGACAAGACCGCCCGAATTCTCGGCGATTTAGGCTTTTCACCGAGTGACATAAAGCGTGCCAGAAATTTGATTAAAGGGGTTGACGCGGGATCTGGCGGCGAATCCCAGATGCTCAGGGATATCGACGGCGCCGTTTTCTTTGAAAATGAATTCGGACCGCTCATCAACACCTCTTCCGATCTGGAGCTGCAAAACATCGTCCTTGCGCGTTGGACCGTATTGTCGTGGAAGGGACGCCGTTTCGTTCGCGACCTCGATTTGCCATGGGAGCAAGCGAGTCTCATCATCGACGTCCTAGTGGATTCTGGTGATAAGGGCGAAAAACCGCCCGCCAACTACTAACGATCCATGCCAAGACTTTGCTGGCCGGCTTAACCTGTTTTGGCTTTCAGGCGCATCTCGCCAAGTTGCCAATAGATCAGTCCCGGTACACCGACTAGGAGCTCGCGCAGGCGTTTGGCCAAGGATACGGTAAGTGCGATGTCGGGAGGAACACCGACCAGCGCGCCGATAAGTATGTAGGCCGTTTCCTGAACGCCGTAGGCGCCAGGCACGACAAATGCCGCCGAACGTACGGTTTGGCCGAGGCACTCGATCATTAGTGCTTCGGCGATGCTGATCGGATACCCCAAGAAATAGAGCACAAGCCACACTTCGCCGGCCATCGACAAGCGGGATGGCAGGCGAATGAACAGGGCAAGACCAATCCGCACCGGCGACGCACAAGTTTGGTGGATCGCGCCGTCGATCCCGGCGGCCCCACCTGCCAGTCGAAGCATTTCCTTTTCGACATCCATTTCACGCCTGGTCGCCGCTTTCTCGATCAGACGCTGAATAATTCCCGCCGGCCTGGTGAAAAGGCCAAATCGTTGGGTGAAAAGGAACGCCGCGAACAGCGCTAAAAGCGTCAACGCGACACCTAGAGCGGCGGGCACTAGGCCGGTATCGTTTGAAATGGTCAAGAGCAGGCAGACGCCGGTCAGCGCCACCAGCGCCTGGGTGGCGGTCTGCAAGACTTTGTCTACGACAGCCGACCCAACCATCATTGACGCCGGCTTGGCGCGCCGGGCCAACCAAATTGCCTTGGCGATCTCGCCGCCGAGCTGAGCGACCGGTAGCAACCAGTTAATCGACGTGCCAATCCATGCCGCGACCATGACCGCATTGAACGCGGGTCGGCCGCTGGGGGGAAAAAGCAAGTACCAAGCACCGCTCGCGAGGCTAAAGGGGACGAGAAAATAGGGTACCAGCCAGAGCAGGGAAAACCCGGCTCGACCGATCGCCGCGCCAATGTCGGTTATGCCTTGCCCGGCGATGACGCCGATCGCCAGGGCCAGACCAAGAAACAGAGCGGGAAGCGCAATTTTTTCATTGCTGCCTAATTATGTCCGCTGGATCGCCAGCTCAGGGACCGATCGCGGTGCAAAAGAAAAACATCAATAACTTGTGAGCTGTTGTGACTTGCGGAACCTATACCCAATCGAGGATACACATGCCTCGAAATTTCTTACGACTGGTTTGGAAATGATTGCATTTTGGAATGGACGCCGAAGGTTTGTTCCGCAATATTTCTACTGGGGCGTAATCTAGGGGTCTGGGAATGAAATTGAGAACGCAGGTGGGGGCGGACAGCGAGGTCGCCGAAGGTTCTTTTGCCGAAAAGAACAAGGCAAAATGGCACATCGGTAACCTTGGGTATGCCGTGAACGGCGTGTGGGCGGCATGGCGCGAGGAACGCGGATTTCGCAATCACGTGTTCGGGGCGCTGGCCATGGTGACGACGCTCGTTATCCTGCAGCCCGACGCGGTATGGTGGGCGGCTGCGATTTTTTCCTCGGCGTTGCTGTTGGCATTGGAACTCGTGAACACGGCCATCGAACGGTTGATCGACCATATCGATCGCCGCTTTCATCCGGCAATCAGATCGATCAAGGACATGTCCGCCGCAGCCGTAATCGTCGCGTCAATCGGCGTACTTGTGCTCGGTATTGTGACGGTTATGGACACATTGGTCTGGCGGGGCTGAGCCGATCGTTCGATCCGACGGCGCTCGTTTGCCGCATATTGTACGTAGGTCCTTGCGCGGAACTAATGTTGCCGGCCTGGCGCGGGATGGCTAACCGCTGGGGTATGGACGGAGATCGATCGGTCGATGCTGATACGAGTCTCAAAAGCGGTATTGGTACTTTGCGCCGGTGTTTACGCTTCGCTCGTCGCCGTCAACAACATCGCCGACTACGGCACCAATTTCGAATTCGTCCGTCACACTCTGAATATGGACACGACGTTTCCGGGCAACAAGCTGAACTGGCGGGCACTCAATTCATCAACCCTTCACCACTTTTTCTACGCTGCCATCATCGTGGCAGAGGGACTGACGGGTCTGTTATGCGTCGTTGGTGCCCAACGTTTATGGCGGGCGCGCGCCGATGGGAAAGAATTCCGTCGTGCCAAGGGTCTCGCGGTCGCCGGTCTCACAGTGGGTATAGTCCTTTGGTTCGGTGGCTTCATCGCAATCGGTGGCGAATGGTTCTTGATGTGGCAGTCCGAGACTTGGAACGGTTTGGATACCGCGTTTCGCACTTCCGCGTTGATGACACTAATTCTGATCTACCTGACCGCGGCGAGCGACGATACGCCGGTTTCTTGGCGCCAAGACGCAGCTTTGCAGGAGGACCGACCACCTAAGCGCCGTGCCAAGCGGCCCCGTAAATCGCCAACGACTCGTTGACGTCAAGCTGGGAAACCTAATTTAGACGTTTGCCAGAGTACATGCGAAGGTGGTAAAGGCGCGCTCTGCGCGGCCCATGGTCACGCGTCCGAAAATACTGGATTGTCGGGCGTATTGGACCATGAGGTGGGTGCGCGAGCGGGAGCGTATTTCATCATGTCTGTTTCACAGTTCGACGCATTGCCCGAGACGTTCCGCGCCGAAGGCGTCACCAAGGTGTACGAAACCGGCGAAACGCAGGTTAAAGCCTTGCGCGGAGTCGACTTGACTCTTTACCAGGGCGAACTATCCGTGCTTCTGGGGCCATCGGGTAGCGGCAAATCGACACTGCTCAACATCCTCGGTGGCCTTGATCGGCCGACCGCAGGGCAGGTTTACTTTCGCGGCACAGATTTATGCGGGTGGGACGACCATGCCTTGACCCTCTTCCGCCGCGAATTCGTCGGTTTCGTTTTTCAGTTCTACAATTTAATTCCAAGTTTAGGCGCGCGCGAAAACGTGGCTCTTGTCACCGAGATTTCCGATCACCCCATGGCCCCGGAGGAAGCCTTGGCATTGGTCGGATTGCACCATCGTCTGGACCATTTCCCGGCCCAGCCCCCCGGTGGGGAGCGACAGCGGGTGGCCATTGCCCGGGCCATCGCTAAAGGACCCCTGGTTCTTCTTTGCGATGAACCCACCGGGGCCCTGGACAGTAAGACCGGCATCGTCGTACTGGACGCCATCGTTAACCCGACTTCCGCAACTC
>JAAXGF010000087.1 GCA_012267605.1 Alphaproteobacteria bacterium
GGATCAGACCTGGGCAGTTACAATAATTCAATGTTACGCGAGCCGGAACTCGCGAACCCGAGAGCCGCCCTGCCGCTAGTGGTGGCTTGCGACCGCCTTGACCAGGGTCAATGGTATTTCTTCCGGGCACGGTAATATGCAGCGATGGTAAGAAGAGAAACGATGATGAAAACGACATTCGCCGCGGCTCTGACCGCAATGTTTGCCTTCATTCTAGCTACAGGTGCGGCAGGAGCTCACACATTGGACACTGGTGGAATACAGGTGATTCACCCCTGGGTAGAGGCCAGCAAAGAGGGGGACAGCCTGGCCCATCCGACCATCGTCAACGATGGCGAGGAAGAGATTATTCTGCTCGGTGTTGATACGCCGATGGCCGAACGGGTTGATATTCTTGTCGACGATCGGGTCGTGCGCCAATTGGCCATTCCCGCGGAGGACAGCGTGGTGTTCGACGGCGAACCATTCTCCCTGGCGATGATCGGCCTCAAGAGGCCACTAACCGAGGGTGACAATTTTCCCTTTCGGCTGCACTTTTCTGGGCCTACCACGATCGACGCCCACATGGTCGTTGGCGAGGCCACGATGATGCCAAGGATGACGGAGGAAATGTCTGCAAAAGAACCGACGAGCCGCCGGATCACTGTCAATCATGATCCCATACCGGCGGTTGGCTTGCCGGCGAAGACCAGCGACTTCCCGCTTTGCTGCGGTGCGCGCACTGATTACCTCACTCTCGGCGAGGCAGTCTATTTTAGCCTGGTCGTAAATGGCGATGGTGAGCCTGCAGTCTCATCCATACGCCCGGCCCAGTTCGGCAAGCCCACACCGCAGAAAGACGTGACCCCCGGAGCCGGCATTCTTGAGGCCATCGCCACAGAGTAACGTCCTGGGGAATCGGTCGGCGATCGCCTATGTCCGTTGCTGCGCTAGGGGTGATAGGATCGGCATCGCATGTCATCCCCCCGTCCCAAGCTGCTCTACCTCGTCACTGAGGACTGGTACTTCTGGTCCCACCGCCTAGCCCTCGCACGGGCGGCTCGGGGCGCCGGGTACGATGTGGTGGTCGCCACCCGTGTGAATGCCCTTGGCGACGCCATCCGTGCCGAGGGCTTTGGCCTGGCGGCTCTAGGATGGCGACGGAGGTCGCGCAATCCGTTTCGCGAACTCCTCGGTCTGAACGAGATCATTCGTCTCTACCGCCGGGAGAAACCTGACATCGTCCACCATATCGCCATGAAGCCGGTGGTTCTGGGTACCATCGCCGCGCGACTCTCAGACGTCCCCACGGTAGTCAACGGAATCATGGGACTGGGATTTGCCTTCTCCCTAGCCAACGATGGCAAGCGGGTTTGGCGCACCCTGCTTTGCAAGATTCTCGCCCGGATTCTCGTTCATCCTTCCGCGTGGTTCATTTTTCAGAACACCGATGATCGGGAAGTCCTTTGCCAGCAGCTCCAAATTGAGGCGAAGCAGACTACCTTGATCCGTGGATCAGGGGTCGATATCGAACGATTCAATGTGCTCGAATTTCCACCCGAGGGCCAACCGACCGTCGCCGTAGTGTCGCGGATGATCGGCATAAAAGGGATCGATACGGTGATCGCGGCACACCGCGCGGCGCGAAACGCGGGAGCACCGTTTCGATTGTTGCTCGCCGGCGAGCCAGATTCGGCCAATCCCACGTCATTTACTGCTGTGCAATTGTCTGCGTGGGGCGCGGAGCCCGGCGTCGAATGGCTTGGACGCGTGGACGACGTCCGCACGGTTTGGCACCAGGCTCATATCGCTGTGCTGGCACCGCGCGGCGGCGAGGGTGTCCCGCTGAGCTTGATCGAGGCTGCTGCTTGCGGCCGCCCGATCGTTGCGACCGACGTACCCGGCTGCCGCGAGATCGTGGCCCCCGGAAAGAACGGTATCCTGGTGGCACCGGACAGTCCCGGGGCCTTGGCCAACGCCATTGGGAAACTGGCTCGAGACGTCGAGATGCGTGCACGTTTGGCGGCGGCAGGCCGCATCATTGTCGGCGAGGGGTTTTCTGAGCGGTCGGTGGTGACGAATACATTGGCTTTCTACGACACCGCCAGAAGCGCCTGACGCGCGTTTAGTTTGCCGCAGCACGCATAGCAACAAGTTCTATTTGTTGATGCCCTAATTGACCTTCTCAAATCGTAAAGTGACAAGTAGTACTATATGGCTACCGAGCCAGCCGATTTCGCGGCGAAAATCCTAATTGGCACACGCCCGAACAATTCTCGAAAAATGTGAGACGAGATTTCATTCTCTGACTCGGAGCCTGGGGGGAGTCTAGTGGTTCACACCTTACCGACTTATTCTATCATTCAGCGGCTTGGCGAAGTGTGTCATTTTTGTGCACGCAGACTCAGCAATGTATGCCCGTCATGGGCAATTCCAAGCGGGAATTCTGATTTTTTGCGCACAAACTCCGACGATCCGAACTGCCCCGTCTAGGGAGCTCCCACTATCAAATTGGCGATCTCTAGCGTGTATTCGATGATTTCAGAGCTGTGAGAAAAGTCATTCTCACAAAGATGTGGTGACTAGTAGGAAGCGGTAGGGACGAGCGCCTATCCA
>JAAXGF010000348.1 GCA_012267605.1 Alphaproteobacteria bacterium
AGGCAGCGCGCTGGCTGTCGTTGATCTCGCCGAGATAGAGAATGTGGCGCTGAACGACCCGGCGGCCGCGGACCCGGACGTTCTCCACCACGCTCCAGTAGCGGTGCTCCTTGCCGTCTTTGAAGCGTCTCTTGCAGCGCACGAACATGGGCAAAGCGTCCGGTGCTTTGCCAGCCAGATCAAGGGGGTAGGTCGGCACTACACGCCGTTCTGGAGAAGCAAAGCCCGGAAATCCGCCACTTTCCGGGCCGGAAAATCGTCACATTAGCCGAAACGCGTGCCGAGTTGCGGAAGTCGGGCTAATACTTTTCGGCCCGAACGTTATTCCCTCTCCCCAAGGCGAGAGGGCTGTCACAAGTCGTGGTTCAATTGCTCGGCCTATCCCATTCCCGACTGCTCGGCCAATTCAGCAAGGCTCGTTTCCGGGCGGGCGCCGTAGTGGCTGATAATTTCGCCCGCCGCGAGGCTGCCAAGGCGCCCACTTGCGGCCAAACCGTGATCGTGGGTCAAGCCGAACAGCACACCCGCGGCGTAAAGATCGCCGGCGCCGGTCGTATCGACGGGGTTTGCCACGGGCCAGGCGTCGATGACGTGAACTTCCTCCCCGCTAACCAAAACTGAGCCCGCCGGACCGCGAGTCAGTGCGGCGAACTGACACCTGAGGCGTACTGCCTGGAGCGCCGCGTCGAAGTCGGCGACTTCGTAAAGCGCGGTTATCTCGGACTCGTTGGCGAACAATATATCAACATGATCGGCCACCAGCTGGCGAAACTCTTCCCGGTGACGATCGACGCAAAAAGCATCCGACAGGGTAAGTGCGACCTTCCGTCCGTGGGCTTGCGCGATGGACAAGGCCTTGCGAAACGCGTCCTTTGCCTCGGGTCGGTCCCATAGATAGCCCTCTAGGTAAGTAATCTTGGCGCTTGCGATGGTGGCTTCGACTATGTCTTCGGGCCCGAGCTCCACGCACGCCCCCAGGTAAGTATTCATGGTTCGCTGGGCATCGGGGGTGACCATGATGAAACTGCGCGCAGTGGGCGGGCCCTGCCGCGCTGGCGGGCAATTGAATTCAATGCCGATGGCGCGGATGTCGTGGGCGAAAATGGCGCCCAGTTGATCGTCACGCACCTTGCCGACGAAGGCGCCCTTGCCGCCGAACGACGCGAGACCGGCCATTGTGTTGGCTGCCGATCCACCTGAGCATTCGATGGCCGTGTCCATCAAACCGTACAATTGTTCAGCACGGACGTCGTCGATCAGGGTCATCGCGCCCTTGTCGAGACCTTGTTCAGCTAAAAAGCAGTCGTCGGCGTGGGCAAGAACATCGACGATGGCATTACCGATGCCGACGACGTCGTGAAGGGTTTCGGTCATGGGCGAGACCTTTCGGTTGACAACATGGCTCGGGCATTCCGTCGGAGGGGATAGAGTTATGGCACCCTATGTCAAGGATCAAAGGTATTATCAGCTCTGGCGCGAACGTATGTACCGTGGATAAGATGTGATTGCCGGCTATGTTCGGCATGACACAGGGTTTCTGGTCAACCCAAGGCGTGTGGCCTGCATTTCGAACCGGGTTGAGCCAGGGACTCATAAAACCGGTGGTTCCGGACGCGATGGGAAGTCGGGGCCACCGCTGGGAGGGCTATGGGCCAGGATTACGAATCGGTTTACGCTCGGTGGCAGCGTGACCCCGAGGGTTTTTGGGCCGAGGCGGCGGAAGACATCCATTGGTACAAGCGTTGGGAGACGCTGTTGGATGCGTCGCGCAAGCCGCTTTACCGCTGGTTTGTCGGTGGCGAAGTCAACACCTGTTACAACGCCGTCGATCGCCACGTTGACGAGGGGCGAGGCGACCAGGACGCGTTGATCTACGACAGCGCGGTCACCGATACGATCAAGGTGTTCACCTTCCAGGAGCTCCGGGACGAGGTCGCCCGGGTAGCGGGAATGCTCGTCCAATTCGGCGTGCTTAAGGGCGATCGGGTGCTGGTCTACATGCCGATGATCCCCGAAGCCGTCTTCGCCATGCTGGCCTGCGCGCGGATTGGGGCCGTGCATACCGTGGTGTTCGGCGGATTTGCCGCCAACGAGTTGGCCACCCGCATCGACGATGCGCGGCCGAAGCTCGTCCTCTCCGCATCCTGCGGCATCGAGGTCAAGCGAATCATCGCCTACCGGCCGCTACTGGAATCGGCGCTCAAAATCGCCCGCCATCAGCCGCGAAATTGCGTCTTCGTTCAGCGCGAAACCGCCCGGGCGGAGCTGGCGCCGCCCCGTGACGTCGACTGGGACGAGGCCGTGGCCGCTGCCGAGCCGGCAGATTGCGTACCGCTCGCGGCGACCGACCCGTTGTACATCCTGTACACATCCGGCACCACAGGGGTTCCCAAGGGTATTGTCCGCGATAACGGCGGTCATATGGTTGCGCTCAAATGGAGTGTTGCCAATGTCTATGGTCTGGCGCCGGGCGAGGTCTATTGGGCGGCGTCAGACGTTGGCTGGGTGGTGGGCCATTCTTACATCGTCTACGGGCCGCTTTTGCATGGATGCAAGACGGTTCTGTTCGAGGGAAAGCCGGTCGGTACGCCAGATCCGGGCGCTTTCTGGCGGGTCATTTCCCAACACAAAGTGTGCACCATGTTCACGGCACCGACCGCGTTTCGGGCGATTAAACGCGAGGATCCCGAGGCAAACCTCCGGCAAAATTACGATCTGTCGTCCCTGCGAACCCTGTTTCTCGGCGGCGAGCGATGCGACCCGGATACCTTGAACTGGGCGCGCAAACATTTGGGCGTGCCCGCCATCGACAACTGGTGGCAAACCGAAACCGGCTGGCCGGTGGGTGCCAATTGCGTCGGCTTGGGTTTGGTGCCAGTTAAACCGGGTTCGCCGGCAAAAACGGTTCCCGGCTACCGAGTTTGCGCCGTCGACGACGGCGGTCGTGAGGTGCCGCCCGGCCAGATGGGATCCCTTGTCATTGAACTTCCCTTGCCACCGGGGTGCTTACCGACCCTGTGGCGCAACGACCATGGATTTCGCGAGACCTACCTAGACGACTACCCGGGTTATTACAAAACCGGTGATTCCGGGTACGTCGATTCCGAAGGCTACCTGTGGATCATGAGCCGCACCGACGACATCATCAACGTCGCGGGACACCGGCTTTCGACCGGCGGGATCGAGGAGGTTCTGGCCTCCCACCCAGACGTCGCTGAATGCGCGGTCATCGGCGTGGCCGATCACCTCAAGGGTCAGCTGCCGATCGGATTTATCGTATTGAAGGCGGGGGTGCGCCGCGACGGCGCGGAGATCGCCGCCGATACCGTGCGCATGGTACGGGAACGTATTGGTCCTGTGGCGTCGTTCAAGGCGGTGACGGTGGTGCAACGTTTGCCCAAGACCCGGTCGGGCAAAATCTTGCGCGGCACCATGCGCAAGATCGCCGACGGCGTCGACTACCGCATGCCCGCGACCATCGACGATCCCGCGATCCTAGGCGAAATCATGGACGCCCTACGCACGCTGGGCTACGCAAAGCGCGGCTGAGCCAGGCATTTGCGCGGATCTACCCCGCGAGGGGAGTGATTGCTCTCGAGAAATTCGCTGGGCCCGGGTGCGAAAAGGATTTGGATAGGCGTCCGAAACTAGGTGTAAGCTTGGAGAATGGTTGCTAACCCGACTTCCGCAACTCGGCACGCGTTTCGGCTAATGTGACGATTTTCCGGCCCGGAAAGTGGCGGATTTCCGGGCTTTGCTTCTCCAGAACGGCGTGTAGTGCCGACCTACCCCCTTGATCTGGCTGGCAAAGCACCGGACGCTTTGCCCATGTTCGTGCGCTGCAAGAGACGCTTCAAAGACGGCAAGGAGCACCGCTACTGGAGCGTGGTGGAGAACGTCCGGGTCCGCGGCCGCCGGGTCGTTCAGCGCCACATTCTCTATCTCGGCGAGATCAACGACAGCCAGCGCGCTGCC
>JAAXGF010000111.1 GCA_012267605.1 Alphaproteobacteria bacterium
GATCAGACCTGGGCAGTTACAGATGAATGGAGATTAGCTGGCGCAGACCCCGACGCCCCTCACTGTAGGAAATATCCTATACAAATTTGTGCAGACTGTTCAACATCAAAATTCAAATATGTTTCATTTATACAATTCAACTAGCTGTTAGACGAACCGTGAGCGTGTTCGTGGTTAATTCCGAGTGTAGGAAGTTTTCTATCACAATCTGTGCAGAATGGTCAAGGGAAAAGCGTTAGTGGTGGTTTCCGCGATGGCGGGCTGTTGCTGCGACCGGACAGTCAAGATTGCGGTGCAGGTGGGCCGTTGCGCGTTGTTTTCCGGGGCTTTGAGAGTTCGCTGACGATGCCGTGCAGGGTTTGAACCTCATGTTGGTATAGGCCGGCGCGCTGAAAGATATTGCGGATGTTACGTGTCATAGCCGGCCTTTTTTCCGCCGGGTAGAGGAATCCGCAGCCATCCAACTCGGCCAACAGATGACGAAAGAAGTTTTCCAGTTCCGCCTGGGTGGCTGGGGCTGTCACCGCTTCGGGCACAGGTGATGTGCACGAATTGGTGGATGCCTGAAACCACTCATAGGAGATGATCGCTACCGCCTGGGCGAGGTTTAGAGAGCCGTAGGCCGGATTGATCGGAATCATTAATATCTTATCCGCGTAGGTAACATCGTCGTTGTTGAGGCCGGTGCGCTCGCGACCGAAGAGAACGCCACTTCTTTCCCTTTTTGCAAAATGATTCAACATTTCGGTAGCGGCTTGGCGCGGGGTGGTCGTTTGCTTCAACATGCAGCGCTGCCGCGCCGTGGTCGCGAATACGTGGTGTAGATCCGCGATTGCCGCAGCTGTGGTATCGAAGATCTGTATGCCGTCCAATACATCGGTCGCGCCCGCTGCCGCGCTCACCGCCTTCGCGTTCGGCCAGCCGTCGCGGGGGCCAACGAGCCTCAAATCTGTCAGGCCGAAATTGAGCATGGCGCGGGCGGCCGTCCCGATATTTTCACCGAGCTGTGGTTCTACTAAGACGACGGCCGGACCGCCGCGCATTGGTTCACGGGTTTGGTCGGTTCCAGCCAATTTGCGTCTCAAGCAGACGGCGCACCGTCGCGGAGGAGTTTATAAGTAATGCTATCAAGCAAGGCGTTAAATGACGCATCGACGATATTTGGCGACAGTCCTACGGTAATCCAAGGATCTGCGCGGCCGTCGGCACTTTCGATCATCACCCTAGTTACGGCACGGGTGCCATCGTTCGGTGTGACAATCCGTACCTTGTAGTCGACCAGTCGCCAATCATCGAGGAACCGGGCATACTCACCCAAATCCTTACGCAGCGCGTGTGTAAGCGCGTCGACTGGCCCATTACCCTCGGCGACCGATATTCTCTCTTCGCCACGAATTTCGACTTTTACAGTTGCCTCGGAAACGGTAATCAGTTTGCCCAAAGCATTGTATCGCCGTTCGATTAGTACACGGTAACTGTTGACCTTTAGAAACTCGGGTACCGTTCCGAGAATCCGGCGTGCCAACAGCTCGAAGCTGGCGTCTGCGCCGTCGAAACTAGAGCCTTCGAATTCAAGATCTTTAACCGCCTCCAAGAGACGCGGGATCTTTGGGTGATCCTTCGGAACATCGATCCCAAGGTTCTCAAGGCGTGTCAGGATATTTGCTCGGCCCGACTGGTCGGAAACTACGATTTGGCGGACATTTCCCACGATATCCGGCTCGATATGTTCGTAGCACCTGGGATTCTTCCGTACGCCAGCCACATGCAAACCGCCCTTGTGTGCAAAGGCAGCCGCACCCACATACGGTGCGCCGCGATTGGGCGCTCGGTTCAACAGCTCGTCGATCAAGTGGGCGGTTGGCGTGAGATCTTTCAATCCATCTTTACCTGGGCCGCATTGGTAACCCATCTTCAAGGCTAGCGTCGGCATCAATGAAATCAAATTGGCGTTTCCGCAACGTTCACCCAGGCCGTTCATGGTGCCCTGCACGTGGCGGGCGCCAGCGCGAACGGCGGCCAAGCTGTTGGCGACAGCGTTGCCGGTGTCGTCGTGGAAATGTACGCCGATATGCTCGCCTGGAATATGGTCCCGCACTGCCTCGACAATATAGCTGACTTCATCCGGAAGAGTGCCTCCGTTGGTGTCACACAAGACGATCCAGCGCGCTCCATTTTGGTATGCGGCGTCAAGGCACGCCATAGCGTAATCAGAGTCGGCCTTGTAGCCGTCAAAGAAATGCTCGGCGTCGAATAATGTCTCGGACACCCGTTTGCTCGCTAACCCGATGCTGTCGCTAATCATGTCGAGGTTTTCTGTGGCCGCGATGCCGAGAGCAACCTTGACCTGAAAATCCCAAGCCTTTCCGACCATACAGATCGCGGTGGCACCACAATTGAACAGCGCGTTCAAACCCGGATCATTTTCCGCGCTACGCCCTGGCCGTCGGGTCATACCAAACGCGGTCAAACGGGAATGTTCAAGTTGCGGTTTGGTGGCGAAGAACGCGTCATCGGTGGGGTTGGCGCCGGGCCACCCACCTTCGATATAGTCGATTCCCAGCGAATCCAAGCGGTCTGCGATCTTAGTCTTATCGCTGACACTGAAATCGACACCCTGAGTTTGGGCGCCGTCGCGCAGGGTAGTGTCATAAAGATAGACGCGCTCATTCGTCATGAAATTTCCTTTAGCAAGACCGCTTCCATCGCGTGCCCTCCGGCGTATCTTCAAGCAGTATACCCTGCGCCGCAAGCGCGTCACGGATACGGTCAGCCTCGGAAAAATTCTTTGCCTCGCGTGCCGCATCTCGTTGCGCGATAAAGTCGTCAATTATCTCCGGTTCAAGCGCTGTGAGGCCGAGCCGGGCTGCGTCCACGGCGATGATATCCTCGAACCATTTTCCGGGACGCTGTTCGAGTAAACCGAGTAAATTCGCACCGGTATGCAATGTGTGCGCCAGACGGTTTTTTTGTCGACCATTCGGTGCTTTGTTGAGCGATTTTGCGAGATCATAAAGCAGAGAGATTGCCAAGGGCGTATTAAGGTCATCGTCGAGGGCTTCGAGGACTTCCGTGGGAGCCTCGCCATGTTCGTCGACTTCCTCCGAGCCGGCGTCCCGCAGCGCAGTGTATAAGCGGTCCATGCTCGCTTTAGCCTCTCGCAGACCCGCCAGAGTCCAATCCAAGGGTTTACGGTAATGGGTTCCTAGCATCAGTAGCCGCGCCGCTTCACCTCGGCCTTGCACATGGTTCAATGCCTCCTCGATTGTGAGGAAATTACCCAGGGACTTAGACATCTTTTCGCCCTCGACGGTCACGAAGCCATTATGCATCCAGTACTTTGCGAATGACGTTCCGTCGCGGGCACACAGGCTCTGCGCGCGTTCGTTCTCGTGATGAGGAAAGATTAAATCCTGACCTCCGCCATGAATGTCGAATGATGCACCCAAATGCTTTTCGCTCATAACCGAGCATTCAAGGTGCCAACCGGGTCGGCCACGGCCCCACGGACTCTTCCAACCCGGTTCCTCAGGTTGTGATGGTTTCCACAAGACGAAATCGGCGGGGTGTTTCTTGTACGGCGCAACCTCCACCCGTGCGCCGGCTATCAGGTTGTCCAGGCTACGGTGGGAGAGGGCGCCATAATCGGACATCGCCGGCACGTGGAATAGAACATGATCTTCGGCATGGTAAGCAAAATTCCGTTGGATCAAGTCGGAGACCATGGCGATCATTTCGGCAATGTGCTGGGTGGCGCGAGGCTCCACGTCGGGGGGCAGGGCATTCAATCCAGCGATGTCGCGATGAAAAGCGATGATTGTACGCGCGGTAAGCTCGTCGATCGGCTCGTCGTTCGCGTGCGCCGCGGCGATGATCTTGTCATCTACGTCTGTAATGTTGCGGACGTAAAGCACATGATCCTCGCCGAAGCGCTGGCGCAGCAGGCGGTAGAGCACGTCGAAGACAATTACCGGCCGTGCGTTACCGATATGAGCTCGGTCGTAAACCGTCGGCCCACACACGTACATGCGGACGTTGGTGGGATCGAGCGGCTTGAATTCTTCCTTTACGCCGCTTTTCGTGTTGAAAAAACGAAGAGTCAATCGAGGTCACCTCTTATGGGATGGATGGCTTTTCATGGCGTCATATCCGCACCGTGGATGGTTGACAAGCATGGTCAATCCAAGGTTGGGGTTGCCGTGCGCCGATCAGTCAGATTCGCGAAACTGATTAGTGATTGGATAGCGTCGGTCGCGGCCAAATGCACGGCTGCTAATTTTTACACCTGGCGGTGCTTGACGGCGCTTGTATTCGGCGATGTCCAGCAAGCGCGATATGCGGGAGACAGTGGCCTTGCTGTGACCTAAAGCGACAATCTGGCCGATGCTGAATTCCCGTTCGATTAGGTGGTGAAGAATGTCGTCAAGTTCCTCATAAGGTGGGAGGCTGTCCTGGTCGGTTTGGTTTGGGCGAAGCTCCGCCGTGGGTGCTTTCGTGAGGATAGGGGACGGAATGACTTCACCAGGCGGCCCCTTGACACCAGTGGGTTGATTTTGGTTGCGCCAACGAGAGAGAGCGTAAACAGTGGTCTTGTAAACGTCTTTGAGTATCGCAAAACCGCCGCACATATCGCCATATAGGGTCGCGTAGCCGACTGAAAGCTCCGATTTATTTCCGGTTGTCACCACCATGTCGCCAAATTTGTTACTTACCGCCATGAGCGCCAGTCCACGCGCGCGTGCTTGCAGGTTCTCTTCGGTGACGTCGGGAGCACATCCTTGAAACAGGCTTGACAACATATCGGAGAAGGCTCCCACCGCCGGCTCAATCGGTATCGTGCTCAGTCGAGCGCCAAGTCGAGCGGTACAGTCCGCCGCGTCCTCCAGGGATGCCCGAGATGTAAATTGAGACGGCAGGCGAATGCAATGGACTCGCTCCGGGCCGAGGGCGTCGACTGCTAAGGCCGCGCTCAACGCCGAATCGATACCTCCCGACATCCCGATAACGACACTTGGAAACCGGTTTTTCTCCACGTAGTCACGTAGTCCCGTGACAAGTGCCAGGTAAATCGCCGCGTCACCGGCTTCGAGATCGCAAATTTCTCCGTCGGCTAAGTTCCACTGCCTATCATGTTCTTGGCGCAATTCGACAAGTAAAAGATGTTCGCGCCACGAGGGCGACTGACCGCTTAGCGCTCCTGTAGAATCGAGGGCGAATGAGGCGCCGTCGAAAACGAGTTCGTCTTGCCCTCCAACTTGGTTGCTGTAAATCAGAGGAACGCCGGACTCTCCGACACGTGCTTTGGCAAGTTCTTGGCGAATATTCGGCTTTTCCGTATCAAACGGAGACGCGTTGACAACGATGAGTAACTGCGCTTCAGCGCTCCTAAGTGATTCGGCCACGGTGGGTGTCCACATGTCCTCGCAGATCATCACACCGAGGCGCTCGCCGCGAAATTCGATCGGTGCTGGTATCTGTCCGGCCGAGAAAAGCCGTTGTTCATCAAAAACCCCGTAGCTGGGGAGGGAATGTTTGTGGCGGACTGCGCGGACCTTACCACCGTCAAGCAGATAGACTGCATTATAGAGCGCACCATCGACGCGATGGATTGCTCCGACTAACAGTCCCGGACCGTTATCCGACGTAAGTTGGCGTAACTCCTCTATGCTGGCCTCAACAGCGGTTTGGAGTGCTGGTTTTAATACTAAATCCTCGGGCGGATAGCCAACCAGCGCAAGTTCGCTGGAAACGACCAGGTCCGCTCCTTTTCTCGCCGCATGGTCTCGGGCCGCACGGATTTTCCCCGCATTGCCCCGAATATCGCCGACGGTTGTATTGATCTGAGCCACGGCGATGGACAGTTTGGGGTTTGTCTTAGAAGTGTCTCCCATGGCTGATTCTCTATTTATTTTGCCGGCACAACCCGCGTCCGAAGCTCCTGGCGAGAGTGGCTGGGCCCTGATTACGAGGCGACGTTCTCAATGTCATCAAGTACCTTCAGCGATATTCGAATAATCAATTTACCACGCCCGAATCTTCAACCGCATGTTTCGGTACGTATGGATCGATTTTTCGGGGCGGTAGAGGGGGAGCGAGAAACCTGCAATTGCGCTAGCGTGGCGAACCTATTGAACGGTGAAATAATCGTGAAATAGAGTTGTATAGTTAATGCCAAGCCAGCCCGACCAATAAGGTGAAAAGTTTATAGAATATGAATCATTCCACCATAAATCCTGGGTTATTTCAAACTATATAGTTAATAAACCATTAATTGTTAACAAATTGATAAAATTTAACTTGACACGACTTTAGAAAAAATTCATATTAAATTTTTCATTAAGATCAGGGCGGGCTGCTATGCGCATGGAGGAATTGCGTTGATAAATGCCGCTCAAATTAGCAAAGACGGGAAGATCGGTATGGATAGGCTGAATCCCGGCAAATACGGAATCCTTAATTGGATTTTGGGAACTATTTTTCGTACCGCAACGGCGTTGCCGGTCGCGCTAATTGGGTTGGTGCTGGTATCGAACTCGGGTACTGGGTCAGTTTGAAATCCACGCATAACTGATACGTGAAAAAACTCACTGACCACCTGAGTGAGGTATGCCATATTATAGGCATGGGAGGGAATCGACCAAAACGCCCACGTGACACCAACCAGCTTGCTCATGCTGTTGTAAAGGTCAGCCTGGAAGGTGAGCCTGACCCAAATGAGGGTAAGAACCTTGGCGCTGTAGAGCTTGGATCACGTGGTGGCAAGGCCCGAGCAGAGAAACTTGATCGAAGCAAAAGGGGCGAGATAGCGAGAAAAGCGGCGCAAACAAGATGGGCGGCGAAAGCTGATCAGTCTAATGATGCGTAATAGTAACTGCCCAGGTCTGATC
>JAAXGF010000252.1 GCA_012267605.1 Alphaproteobacteria bacterium
ACCCCCGAGTTGCGGAAGTCGGGATAGCGTCCGAATATTGAGCAAGGAAGTACTCGACCGGGCCGTCCCGGCGCGAGATTCCGGCGCTTTCGACAATCGCTGGGGCGACGAGATTAAGTACCGCACCATACTGCTCCCGGTCGGCGAGTCTCCGCCAACTGTGGACCATATATTCGGTTTAGTCAGTTACCTCGAAATCCAGCGGGCTGAGATACCGGGACTAAAAATTTCTACGCCGCTTGATCGCTGACTATATCGTGGAAAGTGCTGGCCGCGACGGTGCCATTCGCAATAGTCTACGGCAAGGGCGCTATCTTGTAACGGACAAAAGCGCTGTCGATGGTGTGAAAACTGACGCGCTTCCAGGCATCGCGCGCATCGTCGTAGGAAGCAAATATTCCCACGACTTCCACTTTTTCCGGGCTGGCAAAATGGTCGGCGTTGGGATCGGCGAGCTCGCCACCGTAAACCACATACAACGTGCTCATATTTTACCCCGTGGCCACAGTTATTACCTGTAAGAGCATCCGCTTATTCATAGTGCCGATCTGTCAAGATAGATCACCCGGTGATTTAGGAGGTGATGATTTTCGCCACGACGAAATTCTTCGGGTTAGAAAATTCAGTGCGACACGTTCCGTCCCGTCCGGTCGTCCCGCCAGCCACCAGCAAGCGAACAACGTGCCGGCGAATATAAACGCGCCGGTTGTGACGTCGGCAGCCAATCTCAGGATCGGCGGACCCATGGAATCGCTGTGAATCGCTTTGACCGCCACGAACATGACGGCGGCGGAAACCAGTGGGCGCCATAGGGCAGAGACGATCAAGCCGGCGGAGATCAACTGCCGTCGCACAACTAAGATCAACAGGGCCACTGCAAAAATAATGGCGACCGCCGCGCGCGCGATGGCGATCTCAATCAAGCCCCACTGGATACCCGCGATCAGTAGGATAGGCGCGAGGATCAACGCCTGTACCCAAATTAGTATGGCGTTGCTTTTTTCGCTGCCAATCGCGATCAGCACGATGCGAACGCAGTAGGCAATACCGGACACTCCGCCAAATATCGCCAGCCAGGCAATGATGGGGGCAGTATCAGTCCAGTTTGCGCCAAGAAGCACGGCGACCAAATCGTCCGCGACAGCGGACATCCCCGCGCCGGCGGCAGTGCAAATAATCGCGATCGTACTGAATACCTTGAAAAAAGCCGCTTCCATCTCCTTGGAATCGTGAGAAAGCTTTGCGTAGGCTGGCAACAGCGAGCGCTCAAGAGGCGCGACAATCTCACTGGTCAACATGAGAGAAATCCGTGAAGCGACCGAATAATTTCCCATCAACGATGTGGACGCGATGTTGGCGACGATTATCTCGTCAGTCTTCTTAGTGAAAAATTCGCCGATGTTGAAAAGCGTCATCCACCTGGCGAATCGCCAGATCTCCTTCAATTTCCTGAAAGATATGCGCGGCCTGTAGGGATGCATGCAATAGCTCAGGATGAGGCGTATCCCGGGGGTGCAAACCATCCCGATCGCAAGAGCCCAATAATTGCGGTATATCCACGCGATCGTTATTGTTACGACGAAGGTGATCAGCCGTCCGTAGACAAAGAACATGAATTCCTTTGAAAAATTCAACTCCTTGCGGAACGCAACTACGCCAATGTTTTCGAAACCCACGAAAATAGGTCGAAGTGCAAACAACTGAATCACGGGAATGATCCGTTCATCCCCAAAATAGGTTCCAGCCAACGGAGCAACGATCAGCAGGAATCCGCCGGCGGCAAACCCAACAAGAATATTCAATGTCCAGGCGGCATCGTAATGGGCTCTCCCGGCGTTCGGATTCTGTATCAGTGCAAGATCCGCATGAGTCCAAGAGAACACCTCGATGAACGCAACTATGATCATTGAAACGGCTACCAGACCGTAATCCTCGGGCAGCAAGAGGCGTGCCAATATGACGGTGCTTAGAATACCGATACCGCGCATGCTCCATCGCATCGCGACCATCCAGGCGGAGCCACGAATAATATGCTTTCCGATGGTGTGGAGGGTCTCTCCCTCACCGTCGCTCATCGTCTGTCCATTTCCGCCGGATGGAACCATCGCTCAGGGCCGGGTCGAAGCTTCTTGAAGGAATAAGCAGAGATCATCAATAAGCCATTGTTTGTAAACCAGCGCTTTGGTCCGTTGGACTGGCCCCCCGATGCACCCGAAATTCGCTGATCATCTGAATTGGCCGGACGGTAACCGCCATTGCCGCGAGCGCGAATCACAATATCGTTGATCCCTGGGAACGAATACGATTCGGATTCTAGCGCACGCGTTGAGCGAAATGGCGGCGCGATGGCCCACCGAGATCAATTTCACAAGATCTCCGTGCTTCGCATAGACGCATTTGCCAGCGTTCAAGCTTATACCATGATATTTTAAATCCCATGTTAATAAAGAGCTTTAACGCTCTGTGATATATAGATTTTATTTCCAAGAATTGAATTCCTGAGATTGCTGCCAGCCATAATTTCTGCTATACACGCTGTCCATGACGTTGCCACGCACCTTTAGGAATTTAGCCCCCCACGCCGCTATCGCTTTGGGTCTATTGGTTTTTCCGGGGACCATCTTGGCCGATGCGCCGCGCGAGATTATCCGCATGGCAGCGGTGGACGACGGCTTGGTCGATCCGGAACCGCTGGAGTCCAGCCTGGTGCGCCGTATTCAAGAGCGCCTGGGCGAGCTCGGCCTTTACCGGGGACGTTTGGATGGCCGCTTCGGACCAGATACTGGCAAGGCGATTCGGGATTACGAACGTCAGTCCGGTTTGCAGATCGACGGGCGCCCGACCAGACAGCTGCTCGAACACCTGGAGTCGGCGACCGGTCAGGCGCGTCGCTTGTTACGCCGTTTAGATATTGTTCGACAGGAACAGATCGAAGCCGCACGGCGCGCGTTCGAGGCTAATCCGGCTGCGCTGAATATGGTCGAGCAAGCAGTGGCCGAATCAAAGGTTATGGTGACCAGTGCGGTTGATTCCGAAGATTGTTTCAAGGTGCCTACGGCCAAGTGTCTGCTGGCGGAAGCGCTCGAGGCAACGAAAAAGATCGGCAAGATCGATTTTCGCGATTGGGCGCTTGGCGATATCGCCGCAGCCCAGGCGACGTCCGGCGACGTGACTGGCGCCTTGGCGACGACATCGCGCATGGCTGATGCGCGACTGCTGATGACTGCGTTGGGAAAGGTTGCACGTGCCCAGGCAAAATCCGGAAATCTCGACGAGGCACGGGTTACGGCGACAGCACTACCCGATGCACGTCTGCAAGCCGAGGCATTGCTCGAACTTGCGACAGCCGAAATTGCTTCCGGCCAACTGGCGGCCAGCCGGACGACCCTGGAACAGGCGCTTTTGGCGGCAGACCGAGTAGCGGATGAGCGCTGGCGAATTGGCCTCTTGGCCAATATCGCCGTTATCCAGATGAATGCGGGCGACCATATCGGCGCCGGTACCAGCTTCGAGCGTGGGCTCGAACTCGCCCAGAAGCTCCGTTCCACAGAGGAGCAGTCGCGGCCGCTCGGCGAGATCGCCTCGGCTCAAGCCCGGGCCGGTCGCCTTGGCCAAGCCTTAGAAACCGCAGATAAAATTGAGGAAGCAGAACACCGCACACCAGTATTGATTTTAGCCGCTCAGGCTTTAGCGGAAGCTGGCCACATTGACGAAACCTTCGAGACCGCGCTCTCCATTGAAGACGCACGTTACCGCGTTGCCGCCCTGGGACGTGTCGCCGTCGCACAAGAACGGGCTGGTAAGCGGGATGCCGCGCGCATGACCGTAAGTGAAGCGCAGTCGGTCACCGAAAATATCGAGTTCGGTTACGCTTACTCTTACGCCCTGACCCGAGTGGCGCATACTCAGGCGCAGATCGGTGAATTCACCGACGCGTTCGAAAC
>JAAXGF010000300.1 GCA_012267605.1 Alphaproteobacteria bacterium
GAAATACTTTCACAGTCTCAATCGAGTTGGCCGAAGAAGGCGTTGATTTGTCGAATCGTGTCGCGAATGGGGTCGAGGCTTCAAAAGCTGAACTGGCCGCGATGCGCGATGATATCGTCCAGCTTCGCAAGGAAAACCGCAGTCTCGCGGATGCGCTCGCTGCAGTAGTCAACCGGGCGGTGGTCCAGCCTGCGTCCATTAATTAATGAGGGCGATTTAAATGGCGACTGAAATGCCGATCAACATCAATGACATGGTGAAAGAGACGGCCGACGTTGTTGGTGTTGGTGGTAACTATTCCTTAAATGGTGCGGTCGCTGGATTTTTTAGTTTCGTTGGATCCGGGTTCGCAACGAAGAAAGTCATCTACCGGGCGACCGACGGAATCGATATCGAGATCGCCGAAGCGACGGTTAATTCGGGAAGCCCGGACACCATCACCCGGCCGGCAACGGACGGCGATATCATCCGCTCAACCAACAATGACAGTCGGGTGAATTGGGCGTCTGGTACGACGGTCGAAATCATAAATTTCGTCAACGCGTCGCGCATGAAATCACTAATCGACGCGCTAGAGCTGCTCGACGCGAAAGGCAAAATTCTCACCCACAGCGGCTCGGCCGTCATGGCCAAGGCGATTGGTGCCACGAATGGGCATGTAGCGACCGTCAACTCTGCCCACGCCCACGGGTGGGATTGGGAGGCACAAGCGCCGGGAGGTTCGGAGCACATCGAAACGATCGACGCGAGCGCAGCATCCTCCGTTGAATTCACGACGGGCATAAACGCCAACCATCGAAAATACATAGTTCATGGGACGCACTTAACTGGAAGCGCGGACCCGATGTCACCGCAATTAGACCTCTCCGACGATGCCGGGAGCACTTGGAAATCAGATGCAAATTATGATTTTGACGAGTCGCCCGTTGGCACCCCAAGCACTAACAATACGTTCTTGCCTTTGGGTTCTACGGGTACAGCTGCCGGTGAAAACATGTCGATTGAATTTTGGATCTTCGCGCCGGCCGTCGCTGGCTATAAACATGGGTGGTTCAGGACAGTGCAAACTACCCATGCTGGTGCTTTGGACGCCAATTTCGAAACCGCATGGCGTTTTGATTTAAATTCAGGCTTCGTCTGTAACGGGATAAGAATTAGGCCGTCGTCTGGAACGATGACCGGCAAATTCACGCTGATCGGGTATTCGATTTGACCGGCTTTGGTGCGATCGGCGAGCTGGCGATCGGCGGGGTATCGGGTACGTCGAGTGGGTCTCCCAGCCACATCGAGACGTTGCTGCAAAATCCCGATTTGCCGCGGCGGGTCCTGGCCTTCACCACGGTTTACAATCCGGATACGCCAGGCACTGAGACGGAGTATTCCGCCGACGGCGATTTCATCTCCGAACCGACGGACACGCCGGCAAACACCTATTTCGAGCCGCGGATTACAGGAGGCTTCACTTTAGACAACAACATGGGTGGCATTGGCAGCCAGCGAATTGGCGACCGCGCGCTGCCCCGGCCGGGAACTCTTCAATTAGCGATCGCCGATGGCGATCTCGATTCCAAATTACCGCCGAAACGGTTCTACGTTGATCGTGCCCTGGAAATTCGTCTGGGCGCCCCTGATGCGCCGCTGTCGCAGTTCGGAACACTATTCAAGGGGAAGATGGCGGGGGTTCAGTTCGACCGCCTGGAGCTCGTTATCCTCCTCCAGGGAGGCCCTACACCTCGTCGACAAACCGATTCAGACAAACACATATGCCGGCACTGGAGGGCTGGAGGGCGGCGAAAACCTAGAAGGCAAGTTCAAGCCGGTGACCCTTGGCGAGGTTTACCAGGTCGAACCCGTCTTGGTGGACCCAGCGAATTTGATTTACCAACTCCACGACGGTTCTATGTCCGAGGTGGTCGCAGTGCGCGACAACGGCGATGCGCTCAGCTTCAACGCAGACGTCGCAGATATTACGGCGGCCGCTCCGGGGATCGGACCGCCGGTCCAATACAATACCAGCTTGGCGAACGGGTACATCCGTCTCGGTGCACAAACTGGTGTGATCACCGTCGATCTCAAGGGCGACAATAACAGCGGCTATATTGATACGGTTGGCGCGATCATTCGGCGGCTCCTCGCGAATGTCGTTGGGCTTACCGATCCCGACGATTTACATGTTCCAGCATTTACGGAAATGGAGATTCGCGCGCCGGAAACCGTTGGGTTCTTCGCCGGCGCTGAACGTGAGTTCAGGTTGCCCGAGGTGATCGATCTCTTGATCAACTCGGTGTTCGGATTCTGGGGCATGCGCCCCGACGGTCGATTCACACTTGGCATTATCCGGCCGCCCGGTACGCCAGCCGCGACGTATACCGACAACGAGCTCATCGAGTTCGATTTTCTTGAGGCGCCACCGCCAACGAAGAAACTGAATTTTCGGCACCGACCGAATTGGCGTGTGTTGTCGCCAACAGAGATCGCCGGCGTCGTCTCGGATGCCAACCGCGAGCTGTTCGGCAAGGATTATCTTGACAGCGAAAAGTCCGATGCTTCGGTCGGGACTACGCATCCCGGCGCCCAAGAATTAATCTTGACTTCGCTGCTGGCGAGCACGGTCGAGGCCGTCACCGTAAGGGATAGAGTGTTCGACTTGTTGAAGGAATACCGGGCGCCAGCGCGCGCCCAAGTGCGGGACGCGGCATTCGCCAGGCGGATCGGCGAATCGGTCAAGATCACGTCAAGCCGTCTCGGCCTCGACACAAGTTTTCTGATTACAGGGGTGCGCAGTACGTCGGGGGAACCGAGCGTGAGTTTAACGTTATGGGGGTAAGGCAATACCATGGCTAATCCTCTTTTCGGCCGCTTCGCAAACTTTGACGCTGCCACCATCGACAGTAAATCTGGCGAGGTCGCGATGCTTCCGGTCACGAATCTGCAAGATTTCCAACCCGGCAAGGTGTGGCGCGTCACATCGGGCCTCGACAAGGTGTGGGTCGTGCTCGATCTCGGCACGGCGATCGCCGTCAATTTGGTCGGTTTACTCGCGACCAATGTGTCCTCGGCCGCGACTTTGCGGGTGATGGCTGATGCAACTTTGTCGACCATTCAAGGTGCGTCACCGTCTGGTCCGTTCGATTACGACAGCGGCACGGTCAATGCCATGCCCAAGCGTGATCTGCCCTCCGATTGGGGGCCGGGGCCGGTACTCCATTTTCCGTCGTCAGCGCAGACCTATCGCTATTGGCGGATCGAACTTCACGATTCAGGAAATTCCGACGGCTATGTACAGGCTGGGCGCGGCATCATCGACGCCGCCTGGCAACCGGCGCGAAATGTCCAGCACGGATGGTCATGGAGGACATCGGACGAAAGCCCCCGGGTTTCCTCCATTAGCGGCCAGACTTTTGTCGATGTCCGACCAAAGCGTCGATTTCAGGAAGGTGATCTCAAATTTCTCGACGCGTCGGACATATACAATTCAGGGGCAGAACTCATACGGGCGCTGGGCACGTCCCGCGATGTGTTGCTAGTTGCGGATCCGTCATCAACCGGCCTTCGCCTGGCACAACAAACCATTCACGGCCTATTGGAAGAATTGGAACCGGTGGTGAACCGCGTTGCGGATGTTTACGACTGGCGCTTCCGTGTTGGAGAAATTCTCTAGTGGTTTGCTCATTCGGCGCGAGCATCCTGGTGGCAAGTCTTTCACCATTGGATCCGCCACCGGTGACTAATCAACTGGCTCAATGTGGGCCGCGTGCGGCCATGCTCTATCACCTTGCCAAGAATTTTGACGAGCGACCGGCGTGGCAAGGCAGCCTGCTTAACGGGGTACGCATAGAGATCACAATCTCCAAACGTGGAAATTGGACACTGCTGATTACACCACCCGCCAAAAACAGCTGTATCATGGCATCCGGACACGATTGGCTCCCTGCATCGGCCGCCGATCCCATCGGTGAATAACCCTGGTGAATCGTGAAGATGGCCCGTTGACGCGCGGCGGTTGGCGTAAACTCGTTGCAGCGAGTAGCGTTGTATTGCCGTTGGTGTTTTACACTGGTGTAACCTGGCGTGAAATCGCCGAAATTAGCGTTGCAAACGAGACGCTGGCGCAAGCGCTGAAGGAGCATCGGTCCCATCCGCGTTTTCACCAAAATTTAGTTACCGAAACACGGCTGCAGCGCGATCAAGACGAACGGGTGAATCGCGAGCTAGAAATCCTGCGCGGCAAGGCTGAGAACATCGAGCGTACAGTAATCCGCATCGAGACAAAACTTGAATCGGCGACACCAAAGGACGTCCTCGAATTTCTCAGGCAACGCTATCCCGAAGTCGACTGATGTACCTCCCAATTTGCTGGCTGCTGGGTCACCATAAACGTAGGAGTTACCGGTTCTCCGACTACTCGAGCAACTTCGGCCAAGCCGACATCGGCTATTACCATTGCCTGCGCTGTCACTGTGTAATTCGGGAACAATTGTCGCGGCAAACGTTTCCGCCAATGTTTCATTTTCGACGGTTCGGACGTGCCAAGAGCGACGAGGCCGAATAGCGAAAGCTCATATTATCGAGTCGATCGTAGAATTAAAATTCAGCCTCTTTGATCAGCCGCATCAGCTCTCTCGGCCACTTGGTCGAGTGGGACCATAGTCACGTCCGATACTTGTCGTGCCGACCAAACCGTGCCGACGAAATCATCATCAAAAGAGGAATTGAAATGGACGGAAAATCCGTTCCCGACAAAGCGCTGGTCGGAAGCACCGCTGGCTATGTGCTCGGTAAGGCGTTGATCAGCACGGTGCCGCTCATGTGGCCCGAAGTTCAACTTTCGGCCTAGCAACACGCTAGTTTCGTTGAGGCCCTAGCCATCGTTTTGGGTGTTTTCGTTACTTACGTGAAAAGGAAAACTCAATGACTAACTTCGTTATACGCACCGGCGCCCTTTGGCTGCTGGTTGCCACCCTCACCCTCGGCGCCTTGGCATTGGGTGGCTGTGGCCTGACTCCACAAGGCGATGCTGTACGTATCGCGATCAAGGAACAGGGGTCCCAGGCCTACGATGAAGGATTGCAAAATTCGCAATTTTTCATTTGCCACGCGGCTTCGATTGGTTCCATCAAACGCACGTACGGCACTTCGAATGAACGAGCGAAAGAGTATGCCGCCTTCTGCCTTCTGACGGACGCTGAGAGCCATATAATTGAATCGTCAGCAATCGGGCGATTGCCCGCGGGGAGTAATACAGCACCATAATATCTTCGCGAAAATTTTGCGCCTCCGAAAAACAATACTTTGGTCCCTCAATTCCCGTTTAGACGCTTTCCTTCCCGCCACTCCCAGGGGGGAACAAAATCGCCGCGCCACACGCCCCTACCCTCCTCGATAGCTGCGGCTTGCTCTCCCGCGTAATTGAACCTGCCGACGGGCAACGCCAAGGCCCAGCCGTGCCGAACCAGCCAGGCGTTCAAATCCTCCTCACCGACGAAGCAAACTACCTCGGGCCGATCATACACGTCGATATTCCGCTGGTGGCAGCAGACTCGTTTTCCGGCTATCTTCTCTCGAAGCGCCGAAGCCGAGGCGTCACCGCACGCCCAGTCGGAATTCCCATCTCTGCAAATCTGATTCCACTCCATGGCATCAATCCCAAACAAGGCAAGATCCTGCCCATTGAAAATAAGTGAATCCCCGTCCCTCGCCGACATTTCACCGATGAATTCGGTAGCGAGAACCTCAGAAGCCCAGCAGCTTCCCGCGAAAAGGCCAACGACAAAAATTTGCCATTTCATGCGCCAGTTATCCTGGATTCCCGTGCACCCTGACACGTCAACAAATCAAATACCTCGTACATGAACAACGCGGCTGATCTTGCTACCGCGAACACCCCCCATGATCGATACCTGGGCGACGCGGTCAACAGGCTGTTTTCAGTGGGGCCCATGCACGATCGCGGTGGCCGAAATTAAACAGCTCCGGATGCAATATTTCGGCCAAGATTTCCAGCGACTCCACGAGACGAGGCCCGGGCCGATTAAAAAATTGGTGCCCGTCAGTAACGAATACCCGGCCGCCACGCACGGCGCGCAAATCGTTCCATCCTGACTGGGCTTGCAAATGGCGCGCCTCCTTTACAACACGGCTCATGACGAATCCGCACGGCAGCACGATGATCACCTCTGGATCAGCGGCCACGAGATCGTCCCAGTCTATGTAGGGCGAATGTTTGCCAGCCTCACCGAACAGGTTTTCGCCGCCCGCCATTTCCACCAAGCTTGGCATCCAGTTAGCCGCAGCCATGAGGGGATCAATCCATTCGATGCAGGCAATTGTGGGGCGACCGCACGAACTCTCTGCGGTTTCTTTAATCTCAGTCATTCGCGCACGCATCTGAGCGATCAAGTTCTCGCCCCGATCCGAGCAAATGAGGGCTTCGGCGACGCGCGTGATGTCGCACCAAACCTCTTCCAAACCCTCGGGCCGAAGTGAAACGATCTTCACCGATTCGGACATCCAACCGCAAACCGCCTGTTCAACATCTTTCAGAGTTACGGCACACACTTCGCACTGATCCTGCGTTACAATCACGTCAGGGCGAAGCGCCCGCAATTTATCGGCGTCCACACTGTAAACCGACAGACCGGTTTCTAGCACTTCCCGAACCCGGTCATCGATGTCACGGCTTGATCCCTGCGTCGAGAATTTTGGTTCCGTTATTTGCGGAAGTTGGTTTACCTCGGCTGGATAATCACATTCGTGGGAACGGCCGACCAGCCAATCCCCGCGGCCAATCCCGTGAACGATTTCCGTCCCGCTGGCGATGAGTGAAACAACCCGCATTTTTGACTGCCCGTTCATCTTCTTATAATCTCCTCATCATAATCCATAGCGCAAGCGCAACACGATAAATCTTCCCGCCGGATCAACACCCAATTCCTGCGTCGCCAGTTGTTCGCTACTCCGTACCAATACCGCCGTTGCTCACCACGCCGTCGCGGCCTAGAATGCGGCCTATGCTGGCATACGACATGCCCCTTTGGCGCCCACCGTCAGAGGGGCGCAATCTAATAATTCAAGCCACAATCGGTTGCAGTTTTAATCGGTGCACTTTTTGTTCGATGTACCGGTCGAAGTCATTCCGGGCCCGACAGTTAGACGATGTATTCGCAGACATTGAAGAGGCTGCGCGATACTACCCCGACACTCATCGGGTTTTTCTGGCTGACGGCGATGCCCTTGTGTTGCCCACAGCGCAATTGCACCGCATACTGAACGCCCTAGCGGTACATTTTCCAAATCTTGCCCGGGTATCTTGCTACGCGCTGCCGGCAAATCTCTTGCGAAAGTCGACCGAGGAACTCGCGTCACTTAAGTCTGCGAAGTTGTCCCTCATTTATTACGGAATTGAATCGGGATCGGCGGACATATTGCGGCGAATTTCGAAGGGTGCCAGCCCCAGCATGATGATCGAAGGTTTAGAGAAAGCCAAGGAAGCGGGCCTGAAGGTTTCCACGACCGTCATTCTAGGGCTTGCGGGTCGTAACCGTTGGCAACAGCATATAGACGAAACCTCCGAACTGATAAATCGCGCGGCACCGACGTACCTGTCGACATTACAGCTAGGGCTTGACGATACTGTCAGAGAGCTGTTCCTCAAGCGTTTTGGAGAGCACTTCGAAGCCCAGGACGACGACGGCATGTTGGCCGAACAAGAAAGCCTGGTTGGCGCTTTAGACCCGCCGTCTCCAATTATTTTTCGTTCCAACCATGCCTCAAATTCCCTCCCGCTCGCCGGCACCTTGCCGCGCGACCGTGACAAGCTTTTGGCAGAGCTTGCCGCAGCGCGTGCCGGCGCCGTACCATTACGGCCTGCGCATCTGCGGGGATACTAACGGGGCGGACTGGGCGGAATCGCGGCTCGAAGAAATGCAGCCATGTGAAATCGCGCTTGGTCGGGGGCGTAAAGAAATTTCTGCCCCACTTGGCAGGCGCGACGAGGCATCCGCGTTCACGACAATCGAATCCGGCAGCGGATGAAACGTGATCGACACATTTTTTTGTATCATATTTCCCCTTATTTAGAGCACCGACCGGACACGCAGATAAGCAAGGTCGTGCTTCGCAACTGTCACACGGATTTGACGAACTGACTGGTTCGGGAAGCACCAACCGTTCAGCCAAGATTATGGCGCCACGATACGCGTGCCAAAGCCCAAAATCTGAATGGATGAGCGGGCCCATAAACGACGAATGGACTGTATCAGCACGCTGTGCCCAACGTTGAAACGGATGGTACGGCGGTCCCTCAAACGGGTAAACCGCCCGACCTCCAACAAACTGTGCCAAAGGCGTGAGCAAATTTCGCGTCCAAGTGTCCAATGGATTGGCACAAGATAATTTTCCACCGCGTCTAAAAGCCTTCCACATACTCGGACCAACGTTCCCGACAAGCACAACCGACCTGGTGTTTTGACCGGCGGCAATATCTGGAACTCGATCCTCAGGTAAAGGATGGAAGGCTCCACGACTCACAAAACCAATGGCACCCAGGGCATTTTCAATTTCGTGAAGTTTCAACGCGGTTTACCGCTGCAGGGCAATCCATTTGTACTCTCTCCAAAACTCTCGGCAATAACTTCAACCGCACGGAGGATGCGTGATCGGAATTCACGGCGATAAAGAACACCCACCACCCAGGTTGTTGCCACCATAAACAGCCAGGGATGAATGAACCAAGTCAGCGCGGCGAGTCCGAAGTAATAGGCGCGCATTCCTCGGTTAAAATGACTTGCAGCCAAATTTCCGATCCTAGCGGCCATTTTCGCATACGTGTCTTTCGCTTCCGCCGAGCTACTTATTTCCGGCGCTGCACCGATCATGATGGACCAGTGATTGTATTGCATCAACGACCACGCGAACTTGAAGAACGCATAAATAAATATTGTCATAAGCAGGAGCACCTTAATTTCCCACAATTGACGCGATGTCGACTCGGCGAAGGGCATGGATTCAATCACTGCGGCACCGACATCGGCGGCGCCGAGAATGGCGATCAGCCCCGCTAAGATGAATATCGAAGTAGATGCAAAAAAAGTAGCGCTGCGCAGCAGATTGCCGACGATGTTCGCATCAACCATGCGCATATCGCGATCTAGCAACTTTTGCATCCACTGCGTTCGATACGCGTTCATAGCACGCATGAGATTGTTAAATCTCCGTGCGCGATAATCGGAAATGATCGTGTAACCCACCCAACATCCCAAGAACCATACTAGGGCAACAGAGTCCACTAGTGTCATTTCGGGAAGATTCATTGTGATCCCACTGGGGCACGCATCAATGTGCCTCAGCCCAGTTGTCGCCAATACCGGTGTCGACAATAAGGGGCACCGCCAAGTGAGCAGCGTTTTCCATAATCCGCTTTACCTCCGCCGCCGTCGCTTCGATCTCGCCTTCGGGCACCTCGAACAGTAGCTCATCATGAACCTGCAATAGCATCCGCGCCGAAAGTCCAACGCGGTCGAAGGCCGAAGGGATTCTGATCATTGCCCGCTTTATGATGTCCGCCGCGGAACCCTGCAGCGGTGCATTGATTGCGGCACGTTCGAAAAAGGAACGCCGATTTGGATTCTTCTCATTGATGCCGGGCATGTAACAGCGCCGACCGAAAAGGGTGCATACAAATCCATGCTTGCGGCAGAACCTCTTGGATTCTTCCATGTAGTCACGAATTCCAGGATAGCGTTCAAAATAGGCATCGATGTAGTGGGCCGCTTCCTTCTGGGGAATGCCGAGCTGGCGTGCCAATCCGAAGGCGCTTATTCCGTAAATAATGCCGAAATTAATTGCTTTCGCCTTCCGACGAATATCGGGGGCCATACCTTCAACGGGAATCCCGAATACCTCGCTTGCGGTCAACGCATGGACGTCCTCGCCGGCGTCGAAAGCCTTTGCCAGTGGCACGATTTTCGCAATGTGCGCGAGCAAGCGCAGTTCAATCTGTGAATAGTCCGCAGACAACAATTTGCACCCGGATTTGGCCACGAATGCACGACGAATTTTGCGTCCTTCGTCCGTACGGACCGGAATGTTTTGCAAGTTTGGATCAGTTGAACTCAACCGCCCAGTCGAGGCCACCGCCATGGCATAGGACGTATGCACGCGCCCCGTATCCGGATTAATTTGTTCGATCAAGGCGTCTGTGTATGTACTCTTCAGTTTAGAGAGTTGGCGCCAATCGAGTACCTTTGCCGGCAACGGATGCCCTTGAAGGGCGAGGCCTTCCAATACGTCAGCACCCGTACCATAGGCGCCTGTCTTGCCCTTCTTGCCACCCTCCAGTCCCATCTCATCGAACAACACCTCGCCAAGCTGTTTCGGTGAGCCAATGGTAAAAGTGCGACCCGCGAGCGCGAAAATTTCTTCTTCCAATGTAGCCAGACGCTCAGCGAAATCTCTTGACAGCCGTGCCAGTTCTGCACGATCGACGAGAACGCCCGACCTTTCCATTTTAACAAGTACCGGGATTAATGCTCGCTCCAACGATTCGTAAACGGTGACCAGCCGCTCGGTCAATAGCCGGGGTTTGAGAATTCGATAGAGACGCCCGGTAATGTCAGCGTCCTCAGCAGCGTAATTGCAAGCCTCCTTGAGTGGCACGCGGTCGAAGGTAACCTGCGCTTTGCCCGTTCCCGCTACCTGTTTGAAACTGATCGGATCAATTCCAAGATGTAGCCGGGAAAGTTCGTCCATGCCGTGCCCATGGGCACCCCCCGCAACCACATAGGACATCAACATGGTATCGTCGATGGGATTGACGGAAATGCCGTAACTCTCCAACACCTGACGGTCGTATTTGATGTTGTGACCAACCTTTATTACAGAGTCGTTCTCAAATAGCGGTTTTAACAACGCCAAAGCTTCCGAAAAATCGATTTGGCGCGGCGTGTTGCCGTCGAAGTCGAGCTGACCGCCACCATGCGCCGTATGGGCGAGCGGAATATAACAGGCACGCCCTTTTTCCAAGGAAAGGGAAATCCCAACCAAGCGCGCTTTGACCGCGTCGAGCGAAGTGGTTTCCGTATCCACCGCAACGATTCCGAGGCTTTCCACTTTGGCGATCCAAGCCTTGAGGGAGACTGTATCCTGAACCAATTCGTAGATGACTTCTGAATGCGCAGATTCGCCCTCGCTCGTACCCGGCAAGCGACTTTCCATCTTGGCGATCACCGAACGAAAGCCCTGCTCGCGCAAAAACTCGAGCAACACGTCCCGGTCAGGCAAACGCCGCACAAGTTCCGCGAGCCCCACAGTGATAGGAACGTCGTCCCGCAACTGAACTAGCCGGCGTGACAGACGGGCGCTCTCAGAATTCTCGATGAGCGTTTGGCGTCGCTTTGGCTGCTTGATCTCTTCGCAATGCGCCAGCAAGTTTTCCAAATCACCATATCGGCCGAGCAGCTCAGCCGCAGTCTTCGGGCCAATTCCCGGCACCCCGGGAACATTGTCGCTGGAATCTCCCGCCAAAGCCAAAAGATCACCCAAACGCGAGGGTTCAACTCCGAATTTTTCACGCACAGCGTCGGCGCGAAAAGTACGGCCCTTTAAGCCATCGTAAAGTGAAACTCGATCCTCAATCAGCTGCATAAGATCTTTGTCGGAGGAGACGATCGTAACCTCTGCACCAGCTTCCAACGCAAGCCGCGTGTATGTCGCTATGATATCGTCAGCTTCGAAACCCTCGTGCTGAATGCAGGGAAGTGAAAACGCCTCAGTCGCTTGGCGAATGATCGAAAACTGTGGAATCAGTTCTGGCGGCGGCTCTGGACGATTAGCTTTGTAAGCAGGATAAAGTTCGTTACGAAAACTCATCCGACCAGCATCAAATATAACGGCAAGTCGGTCGGCCTCCGTCTCCTCCACTAACTTACTCACCATGTTCACAAAACCGAGAACTGCGTTGACCGGCGTTCCATCCGGACGTGTCAGTGGCGGTAATGCATGGAAGGCACGAAATATGAAGCCCGATCCGTCAATCAAATAGACGTGCTTCGGTGTGTCACTCGCTGTGCCCTGGTCCATCCTACATACACACCTTGTCGCTCAATTATTCTTGATGGCAACCGCTATCGCCGCGCCATGAACCACGAGCGTCCCGGAAAGATGATCTGAACCGATCCCAGCGCCTAAGTGTCAGATATTGAGGTCGGTTTCCTCGGTCGCTAGCAAAACGCGCCCAAAATAACACTCGAGATCAGTGACGTGTTCAACGAGGATCGGCCGCCTGGGTCTTGACGACGAAACGGCGTCCACAATATGGACAGTCCGTTGCGCCGTTCGCCTCAAGGTTCAGATAAACTCGGGGATGCCCCAGTGGTCCATCTCCTCCATCGCATCCGACCACGTTCTCTTCGACAAATATCGTTTCTGGTGGTTCCAATCGGACCTCCCGAGGAATGTCCAAACGAAAGCCGTTGACCATCGGCTCCGGCAAATGATACCCATGGCCGCAACTGATATTCAACCGTCGCATTGCATGGGCCTCATGGCGCACGACTTTGCCAACGAAGACGTCCGTGCAAACTCTCGTGCAGTAGTTCCGGATTACGCGATCACGGTCCGCAGCCTTCACAAGGTATACGGCAGAGGTGAAAAGGCTAAGACCGCGCTTACAAGCATCGATCTTGATATCCCTCGCGGTGCATTTTTCGGACTTCTCGGTCCTAACGGCGCAGGCAAATCCACCCTAATCAATATTCTCGCCGGATTGGTTCTCAAGACTTCGGGCACGGCTCGGATATGGGGCTACGATATTGATACAAACGCTAGGGCCACGCGACAAGCCATTGGTGTCGTCCCCCAGGAACTCAATATAGATCCCTTCTTCACGCCGCGCGAAACCCTTGAACTTCAAGCCGGTCTCTACGGAGTCCCTAAGCGTTCCCGGCGAACTGATGAAATTCTCGAGGCCGTAGGACTCAGCGCACAGGCGGATTCCTATACACGCACCCTTTCCGGTGGCATGAGACGCAGACTTCTTGTAGCCAAAGCATTGGTTCACGCCCCGCCGATCGTCGTTCTGGACGAACCTACTGCCGGTGTAGACGTCGAATTACGGCAGCAATTTTGGACATATGTCGGCCGGCTCCACGCCGACGGAACTACCATTCTACTGACAACTCACTATCTGGAGGAAGCGGAACGATTCTGCGACCGCATCGCCATCATCAATCACGGTAGCCTTGTCGCGTGCGAAGCTACCCCCGCCCTACTGACGCGCTTAGACAGCAAAATCTTGACGATATCCTGTGCCCAGGACCTCACTACTTTACCACCGAGCCTAAGTACGTACGGTGCCCAACTCTTTCCTCCGAGCCGGCTCGCCATCCGTTACCGACCTAGCCAAACCACAGTCGGCGACGTTCTCACCGCTGTGCAGCGGGCCGGATTAACAATCGTAGACCTCACTACCGAGGACTCGGATCTCGAAGATATTTTCTTGGCGTTAACGAAAAGAAATACGGACGGCGCAACTTAGAGGTTGAGACTAGAATAGCCTCCCTTGCCGTTCGGAATTTCCGTTCGACTTGGGACGGCGTCGCGACATCGTGGTGCTGTCAGCGATGACCGGCCGCTCACCATCCTTGAAGGTGAGCATGAGCCCCATGCCGCCGCTTACCTGCGTTGCTGAGGTGACTGGGGCACCATCGGTGCCTCGGGCGAGAACAAAACCACGATCGAGCACTTGCTGGTATCCACAAGATTCCAACAGCCGCCCCTGTGTCTCAAGACGTGCTACCCGACCGGTGAAAATATTCTTGCCACCGTAACAAAGCCGTTCAACGAGCGTACTAAGCCGCGAGCGTAATTCGGCAATCCTTTCTTGTGGACGTGGCAGGCGCGAGGAAACTTGAGCAATGCGTGTTCGCCGTCGCTCTATCGTCACGACAAGAGCCGGTCTCAGCCGTTCGCCGAGCATGTCGAGCCGCTGAACGGCAGTCGCGATATTACTCTGGGCGTGCTGTAATCCACGCGCCAAATGGCGCACCTCCTTGCGCTGTCCATCGAGATAACGGGACACCGCCGCGAACAAGCGCTGTCCCTGATCATTGACGTGAACCAAGAGATCAGCACGGACCGGAACCGCCATTTCAGCCGCCGCAGTGGGCGTCGGCGCGCGTCGATCGACCGCGAAATCGATTAGCGTAGTATCGGTTTCATGCCCCACCGCCGAGATGATTGGAATCGCCGACGCCACCACTGCCCGTACAACAGGAGTTTCGTTGAACGCCCAAAGATCTTCGAGGCTGCCGCCACCACGCGCAACAATCAAGAGTTGAGGACGCGGCACATCACCATCGACGTTCAGACTGTTGAAACCCTCGATCGCTGCAACAATTTCTGCCGTCGCGTGCACTCCTTGAACGCTCGCCGGCCAAATCAAAACTCGCCGAGGAAATCGATCTGCAATGCGATGCAAAATATCTCGAACAACCGCGCCGGTCGGCGAGGTTACGACACCGATGATCTCGGGCAGATACGGCGTTTTCTGTTTGCGTCCTTCGTCGAACAGTCCCTCTGCAGCAAGCTTTTTCCTGCGCTCCTCCAACAACGCCAATAGCGCACCCTTACCAGCAGGTTCAATTTGTTCGACGAGGATTTGGTAACGCGATTGCCTAGGAAACGTTGTCAATCGCCCGGTGCAAATGACTTCCAGCCCATCTTCGGGAGGCGCGCTCAGTTGGACCGCGATTCCTCGCCAACAGACGGACGATAAAACGGCGTTTTCATCCTTCAAATCAAAATAGAGATGTCCGGAACGTGGCCGACGAAAATTTGAGATTTCGCCTCGGACGCGAACACGTCCGAAGGATTCCTCAACCGTCAACTTCACGGCCTGGGAAATCTCACAAACCGTATATTCGCGCAGATTATGGGCCGCGTGCGGAGGAGCTTCGGTCATGTTGGGATCCCTTCCACCCTATGTTACAAGGGTCGCCGTGCGAAACAAAGAGAAGGCACGCTGGATAAATGAAAGTTCTTGTCGTCGGTTCCGGTGGGCGTGAACACGCATTGTGCTGGGCGATGCGGAAATCTCCCCTCTTGGACACACTGTTTTGTGCGCCGGGTAACGCTGGAATTGATCAGGTCGCGCATCGAATATCAGTGGCCGCCGACGACATCGAGGGTCTCACGAGTTTTTGCCTAGACGAAAAAATTGATTTTGTCATTGTCGGCCCTGAGGCACCTTTGGTCGCGGGCCTAGTTGACCAGCTTGAAGATTTGGGAATAAAGGCGTTTGGCCCCACGGCCGCAGCGGCCGCACTTGAAGGTTCTAAGGCGTTTACAAAGGAACTTTGCGCAAAATACGGCATACCGAGCGGCGAATTCGCGCGTTTCCAGGAAGCCGACGCCGCAAAGGCATATGTTCGTCACCAGCGAGGGCCAATCGTTGTCAAAGCCGACGGCCTAGCTGCGGGAAAAGGCGTGGTCGTCGCGGATACAACGGAGG
>JAAXGF010000241.1 GCA_012267605.1 Alphaproteobacteria bacterium
GCTGACCGTGGTCGGCGCGGCCGCCGGAATGAACCGTCTTGGCTTGTCGATGGCGTTGGGTGCGTTTCTGGCCGGCCTGTTGCTTTCTGATACGGAATTTCGCCACCAAGTGAGCAGTGATATTCGGCCCTTCAAGGGCCTGCTGCTTGGACTTTTCTTCATCTCCGTCGGTATGGCGATCGATTTATCGCTGGTCGGCGGCGAGCTTGGCTGGATTGTCATTTCGGTCGTCGCCCTGATCGTCGTGAAAGCGTCAATAGCTTTTCTCGCTTGCCGACTATTTGGCACCCCCTCGGCGATTGCTTTGCGCGCGGCCGTGCTTCTTGCTCAGGGCGGCGTGAAGTATTACAAACGGTGGGTGCCGAGAAATGTTCGGCGATCGTCATTACCCTCGATGATCAGCGCCCGGCCACCCAAGTGATCGAACAAATTCGCGACAGCTGGCCGGACCTTACGCTTTGCGCCCGGGCGCGCAATCAGGCGCACGGGAAGGAGCTCGCCGACCTCGGCGCGCAAGTCGTCGTACCGGAGACGTTGGAATCGGGTCTGCAGCTGGCTGGTCAGGTGGTTCATGCTATGGGCACGCCGATGGTCGTGGTCAATCGGCTGATCGAGAGGATTAGAAGAAAGGAATATGCCGGTCTACCCCACGAAACCGCGGATTCAGGAGATTCCCAATGAAGGAGACATCGAGCGCATCTGATTCTCAAGATAGCCGGCGATGAACAAGAATCCGTGCTAGTATTCGCGGCGCTTTCGCCTCAGGCGCATCGTGCGTCAGTCATTGGCGGCACATCTCCCGATGTGGTACTTGAGCCATTTCTCCCTACAACCCATTCCTCGAATTGTGTGGCCCGTCGTGCAACACCCTTTATTCGCAACGATTGTCCTGTCGGTTTGGTTCGTGGTGCAATCCGCGGGCGCCAAGAATTCCGTACCGCCGACCGAGGATACTGGACCCGAGAGTGTTGCCGCTTGGCTTGCCGAGGTCGAGGCGGTGGTGCGCGCTCATGCCGATCCTGTGCGGCGTACCATAGTTTGCCGGGTTCCGTACACGGATGTTGTTATTACTTCTTTGGTCCAGGCGACGAAAGTTTCGCGGCACAACATCATGCGCGCAGCAGCTCGGCTCGAGAGTATGAATTTGGTGAAGATTAGTAACAATATGTCTGGCCAATGGATTATTCAGCCGGCGTCGGAAGAGGCGCGCGAAAAGATGAAGCGTTGGGCCGAGACTTGGTGCGTCGGTGACGACGACTGTGGTCCGCAAAAAAAACGGCGTGTAAAGAAATAGAGCGTTGGCTTGGAACGTATTGTCCAGCCTTACCGAGCAGCAGCGGACTTCGTAAAATTGGCAGATCGGGCGGAGGCTTCCAATGCGGTCGGATTTGCGGCGACGACGAATCCAACAGCACCCAACAGATGGACGACCAGCCGGTCCTCCAGGGTGCGCAAACGATCGGCAAGAATGCCATTCAATACCAGGTCGGCGAATCCGTGAAGGTTGACCCATTGCATGACCGCGAGATCGTGGGAATCGATTCGCCCGATCACCGGTCGAGTTAGCTCTCGGTTTTGCGCGGCCTCGCGAATCAGGACCGCGGTGCGCTCGACGATATTTCGGGGCGTACATCTATCTAGGCGGTTCTTTCCGGATTGCCGAAACATCCGTCGATAAAGCGTTGGTTCGCTCCAGGCAAACGCCAAGTAGGCGCGGACCCGACGGGCTATACGCGCGGCAAAACTACGTGGGTTGAGGCTTGCCAGGCTTGGCGCAGTGAGATCCGCCTCGGCCGCGTCCATTAGTGCTTCCAGGCGGACGAAATGCGATTCCACGCGGGTCTCGGATTGTTTAGCGGCCAGCGCTACCTCCGTCTCGTTTTCGGAGACGGCACGTCGTCCCGCGCCGCGTGCGCTCTTCGGTGGGGTGGCAACCGAAGCTGGTGGCGGATCCGACTTTAAGGCAGTTTGCGCTCTAGGACTCATAGTTAAGAGTTTTTACTTGGGAACAGTGAACGAAACCTTACTCCTTTCAGATAGGAATCAGGTCTACCACTAAAAAAGGCGTAGAAAATGGTGCCTCGGGCCGAATCTTGGGGTGAGACCCGCTAACCTGGGTAGCGCAGGGATCGATAGTGTTGCCATGCGGCACTGAGTGCCAATAATAGGTCACGTTAGGCCGATTTTGGTATTGCGCTGATCGAAAATGAGGGAGGGATGACAATGTCCCCGCTTGACCCACCGGAAGCGTCCGCAAGCAACGTTGTGGGGCGTCAAAAGTCTTTGTGAATCGACACTATATGAAACTAGGTGATACTAAGTGAGATGATGTGTTGCATATCAATGGGTTGAGGTGTCATCAATGACGGTGGTGCGGCGTCCCCTGCCCGTCAAAAGTTTTTGCAAATACCGCGTTTAAATCGCCGTTAAACGGCTAGAAAACGCGATTTTACCGGCGTTTCAAAGGGTGTTTTTAGGCGGGAAATTCCGGCGTTTTTCGAGTGATGGAATCGCGGGGATTTTCCCGGGGGGCGATCTCCCGCTCGAGGTCGTGAACCAGGGCGATTTCGCGGCTGTGATCGATGCGCCAGCTTGTTTCGTCCGGTTCGGCGTCCAGCCTGTCGGTGGCGATGGTGTTGTGGCAGGCGTTGAGCGTCAGGCCGATGTCGCGCAGCGCGGCGCGAATGGATTTCGCGTCCATCGCCGTCTCCTCCATTGCTTCCCGGCGCGCGCCGGGGTAGGGTTCGGGTGGCGCCGGAAGCATTCCGTAATA
>JAAXGF010000195.1 GCA_012267605.1 Alphaproteobacteria bacterium
CGGGAGGCGTCCATTCCATTCCTCTGCGACCGACATCCCATCGGCCCACGTTAGGCAGGCGATAACATGCCCCAATTAGTGCCAAAATGGCACCTCAATCGCAGCTCCAGCGTTTCCGCGCTATTTGATGGTGAAGCTCGCTTTGATGTTCGCACGGTAGGTGACTTCGCCGGGTGCAACGGGTACGGCCGACATGGCTCGGGCGCTCTCGAACGCGACCGGGGTGTGGCCACCCCCGTCCCGCAGCCATAAAATCCGGCCAAGCTCAACACCAGCGGTCGAGGCGTAAAGCTCGGCACGGCGGCGGGCGTCTGCGACCGCTAGCTGCCGTGCCTCGTCCAACAGCGCGACTGGGTTGTTTACCGTGAAGGAAATACCCGAAATTTGGTTGGCACCGGCACGCACCAGCCCGTCGAGGACTTCGCCGACTCGTTCGATACCTCGGATTACAACGGCAACCTGGTTCGACGCTTCGTATCCAACAATTTCCGCCGGTCGGTTCGAGTCCCCATACCGACCGTACCGAGGCGAGACGGCGAAACCGGAGGTTTGAATGTCGGTCGATGCCACGCCTAAGTCTTCCAAGACGCGAAAAACCCGGGCCATCTCCTTACTGTTCGCGCTAATTGCCTCCTGGGCAGAAGGAGCGTGGGTGACCACCGCCGCTTGAATTCGCGCCAGGTTCGGTGTCCCCTTAACCTCGCCTTCGCCGGAGACGGTAATCGCCGGCGACTCTACTGGCGATTGCGCTGACGCCGAAACGCAATTCCACGCCGTCAGAGCGTAAACTAATGTGAAACCAGCGATTCCGTATCGAAAAATCATTTGTATTCCCCTTCGTGGCATCGCCGATCCACGCGGCGAAACGCGCATAATATCCAGCTCCAAACACAATTTGAGGAAATTCCTCTGGCACCTTATATCTTCAATATGTTCACCAGGTTTTCATCGCTATGGTGTGCGTCCTCCGCTCTCTCCGCCACCACGCCACGTGCCAGTGGCCAGCCTAGGAAGAAATGGTTCCACCAAATCGAGAGTTTTCGTCAACGCACCCCTTGACATGTGAAATCCCGTTTGTGGCGCCTCTCGCCGCATACGAGAGGCTAGCACCCAAGTCCCTGTCTATGGTGTTGCACAGCGCGTTGGTTGGAGGCGACGTGGGGCGGTACAGCTTCATCGCCGCAGATCCATTTCGGATCCTAACTAGCAAGAACGAACGGGTGTGTATCGGCGGCGAGAGTGAATTTGGCAACCCTTTCGACATTCTGTCTCGGGAACTTGCCCGTTATCGGCTTGCTTCAGTCGAAGGCATGCCCCCGTTTCAAACCGGCATCGCTGGGTATTTCGGTTACGATCTCTGCCATCACCTCGAACGGCTACCAAGAACGGACCGCGACGACCTAGGGGTCCCAGATATGGCTATCGGGTTCTACGACGCGGTGGTGTGCTTTGACCATGTTGACAAGCGCGCTTGGATCGTATCCAGCGGATTTCCTGAAAGCGACGAGGAAAGCCGCCTGGCACGGGCCAAGGCGCGAATCGAGTACATCCAGACCACTCTATCGGGTACCCTATCGGAAACCCCTTCGAGTGGTTCTCCTTGCCATGAAACGAGGTCCGATACCGAGTGGGTGTCGAATTTCTCACGGGACGCCTATGAGAACGCGGTTGAGCGAATCCTTGAGTACATCCTCGCCGGTGACATTTATCAGGCAAACCTCGCACAGTGCTTCAGCGCCAGCGTTCGCGCGAACCCTTGGGATGTGTTCAAGTGCATGTGTCAGATCAACCCAGCGCCGTTCGCTGCTTTCTTGAAAGGAGAGGGGTTTGCTGTCGCGTCTGCGTCGCCCGAGCGCTTCATGCGCTTACGGGGCGATCGGGTCGAAACGCGCCCGATCAAGGGCACGCGGCCGCGAGGATGCTCGGCTGCCGAGGACCGTGCCAATGCACAAGCTCTGAGGGAAAGCGAAAAAGATATTTGCGAGAACGTGATGATCGTCGATCTATTGCGCAACGACTTGTCGCGGGTATGCCTGGACAATAGCGTAGAAGTCCCAACTTTGTTTGGTATCGAGACCTATGCCGCTGTTCACCATTTGGTTTCCACCGTCGTCGGCCGGCTTGACTCGAGCAATTCCGCTGTTGATTTGATGCGTGCGACTTTCCCTGGCGGATCTATTACAGGTGCGCCGAAAATTCGTGCCATGGAAATCATTGCGGAACTGGAACCCAGTCAGAGGGGGCCTTATTGCGGGTGTATCGGTTATATAGGGTTCAATGGCGATATGGATACCAACATCGCCATCCGCGGGATTACCTTCGCGAATAAAATGGCGTCGCTCCATGTCGGTGGCGGGATTGTCGCCGATTCGAATCCAGCGGATGAATACGAGGAAACCCTTGCCAAGGGCCGCCTATTGTTCGACTGCCTCTCGGCTTGATTCCTGAGACGTGTAACAAGCGCACCGACCACTGAAATCGAATTATTAGATTGCCTTGCAAAACTCGATGATTCTGCTGATCGATAACTACGATTCGTTCGTCCACAATATCGCGCGCTATTTGCGCGAATTGGGATGGGATTGTCGGGTCGTTCGAAATAACGAAATTGAGCTGAATGACATCGCGGCCTTATCACCATCGCATATTGTTATTTCGCCAGGCCCGCGCGGGCCGGGCGCGGCTGGGATTTCCAACGCCGTCGTCGAGCGGTTCGGACCACTGATTCCCCTCCTAGGCGTATGCCTCGGGCATCAATGTATTGGCGAGGTCTACGGGGGGAGGGTCGTCCGCGCTCGGCGGCCCTTGCATGGCACCACCTCGCTCGTTAGCCATGACGATTCTGGTATCTTTCGCGGTTTGAAAAATCCCTTGCGAGTGACCCACTACCATTCCCTTATCGTCGACGACAAAGAATTTCCGTCCGAACTAAAGGTTACGGCGCGAGGTCACGACGGGGAGATCATGGCCATGCAACATGTTAGTCATCCCGTCGCTGGCGTTCAGTTTCACCCCGAGGCCGTTCTCACCGAGGAGGGACACCGGCTATTGCAAAACTTTTTCGGTGAACCGGCCCGAAGCAGTTCCGTACGAACAATGGCCTTCGACGGATAGCGCGGTTGAAAATGAACGTATTCATCAATGGCAGAATCTTGCCGGAAGAGGACGTGCTTATTCGGGCCAGCGATCGAGGATTCACGCTCGGCGACGGCATATTTGAAACAATGCGCTCTCAAGCTGGTCGAATACATTGCTTGGACGCGCATCTCGAGCGTTTGCGGCGATCGGCCGAGCGGCTTCGAATTCCTTTGCCACTCGGGTTCTCGGAATTGCCCGAAGCGCTGACAAATACACTGGTTGCGAATGATTTGGACTCCGGTGACGCGGCCCTACGGCTCACACTCACACGCGGCCCTGGCCCACGGGGGTTGCCGCCGCCTGCCAAGCCCGATCCAACCCTAATCATATCCGCCGCGCCGGCACCGAAAAAGAACGGTCGGCAAATCCGTGTTTGTCTGGTTGGTATACCCAGAAACGAACATTCGCCACTCGCCCAAATTAAATCCATAAACTACCTAGAAAATATTCTTGCTCGGATGGAAGCCGAAGCCCAAGGGGGAGACGATGCGCTGATGCGCAATCTGGCGGGCCATCTCGCCGAAACTACCGTGGCGAACCTCTTCCTCGTTATCGATGGTATTGCGTTTACGCCTCCGCTAGAGGATGGGCCGCTTCCCGGCGTTACTCGCGCACGCATTTTGACGCTTGGCGATCGGTTGCCGTGCGCAGTCGCCGAACGGCATTTGCGCCTCGACGATATCGCCGAGGCCGAAGAAGCTTTTCTAACAAACAGCTTGGTTGGTGTTCAGCCACTCGTCGCTGTTGACGGAAACGCCATTGGCAATGGTCGCGTCGGACCTTATACACGGCGGATCAAATCCGTTTATGAGGAATCCGTATTCAGCGAAGTTTCGTGAGTTAATGGGAAACCATTGACTATCGAACCTCGTGCCGATAACGCAAGAATTTCCAATTCCCCGATCAGAATCGTACGGAATATGAGGAGCTTTTTTTTCGCCTGTGCCCTTGCACTTTGTTGGTCGACCGGGCAAGCCGCCACGGCGCCGTCCGTGGTCGAGGACCCGGACCAGTGGGCCCGGGAGACCGTCGAACTAGTTCGCGACTTAAACTATGATGGCCTGCAGGCGCATTTGGCTAGTGCGCTAGATGGAAAGATTTTCTGGACCACCCGATTTGGCGACGAAATCCGACATTTTGCGAACGGCGACTCGGTGATATACGTCGATCTGTTGGAGAGGCATCAGATTGGCACCAGTATTCTTCGTCATATTTACGGTATCTATTTCGGCGGTCGCCGATATTTTTATTTTTTGATCGAGTTTCGGCGTGGTGAGACCGGTTGGATCGTGATGGGGCTAAAAACAAATTCGCAACCCTATGGTTTTCTGCGGCCCTAGGCGAACAACTGAGACTTATCTGCAAATACGCATAGGAATCGAGTTCCATCGGGCGCTACTATCGTGTCCGCGTCATGAATTGAGGGGAGTAACGATCGACATGGCAAATCTCAGCATCGAAGGCGACAGCCCGGAGGTTGTCGCGTACGCCTTGATGTGCTGCATCGCGAGCAAGAAGGGCATGCTCTCCGGCAAGGCTCTGATAACTGCAGAAAAGGACTGGCTATTCACCACTTACAACGAGTGTTTACGCGTCGCAAGAGGTGAGCTGCAGTCTTCGACACCCAAATAATCCGGTGGTGTGGTCTCGCCAATCTGAGATTTTTGGACAATGTCGAGTTGCTCGTGGATTATCGTTGGGCGATTGATCATCATCCCTTTGCCAACCAATGGGCATCCGAGAATTGCTATTGTCAGCCGGGTCTGTAGACGAGCCAGCGGCTGAGGACAAATGCGATTACGATTGTCACCACGTCCACAATCAATTTGGCAACCGGCTCGTACATGCCTGCCTGCTCGACGGCGAACCACAGCAGAGCGCTCGATAGCACCATTTTGGTACCGAGTGTTAGCATGTAGGACACGAACTGTTGTGTCGTTCCATCCCGCTGCTTCCAAGAAAATGTTACGTGCTTGTGGAGAAAAAAGCCCACCAACGCGCCAACGATTTTTCCAACAATATTCCCCACAAGGTACATGCTCTCGTCGACGGCGATGACAAGTAGGAATACCAGAATATCGCAGGCATAGACGAAGGCGCCGACCATGACGTACCGTACGGACTGATGCCGGATTGACTGACGCATCACTAGTCGGTTCGCGTTTCGACTCGTTTGTTGGCCTCCGCCGCCTCCCTTTGTTCGAGATCACTCTCGGTCAAGACTGCGAACGAGTCACGCGGCTGCAACGGAACGCGCGGTTCGTTTCCGATATCGACGCTCAGGAAATTCAGTAAAAGCTGGAAGCCGAGGATAGTTGGTAGCGTTGCGATCATCACTGTACCCGTACTCGCAGCTTGCCCGGAATCAATCGACCGTGCCCATTCTAGCGAGCCGAAGACCACCCCGAACCCGGTTAAAGCAAAGCCGAATACAAGGTGGGTCGACGCGATGCTAAAATCTCGGTAACTGCCCAGGTGCCTCAACTCTGACAGCGTCCTGATTTTTTCGCTGGCGGCAGCGTTTCGCCGTTGGCACGACGCACGTTGTTGATCCGGGCTTGACTGTATAGGCGCGCGCGCCTATCTCTCACATGAGGGGAGCAGCCGGTGGGGTATTTCGGATCGAAGGCGACGACCGGTCTGAGCC
>JAAXGF010000216.1 GCA_012267605.1 Alphaproteobacteria bacterium
CATGATCCGCGTCGATCACGCCGGGGAATATGGCGCCGCGCGCATTTACGACGGCCAGCTTGCCATCCTTGGCGACTCGCCGAGTGGCGACGCCATCCGGCGCATGGCCGAACAGGAAAAAGCCCACCTGCGCGCTTTCGACGAACTGGTGGTTAAGCGGCGGGTACGGCCCACGGCCTTGTCGCCCTTGTGGCACGGTGCCGGTTTTGCACTTGGGGCGGCGAGTGCCTTGCTCGGCGAGAAAGCGGCGATGGCGTGTACCGTCGCAGTGGAGGAAGTGATCGGCGATCACTACGCCCGCCAAGCGGAGCAGCTCGGCGAAGACGAGGCGGAATTCAAGGATTTGGTGGAAACCTTCGGCGCCGATGAGCGTGACCACCGCGATTGCGGCTTGGCCCATGGCGCCGAGGATATGGCCGGATACGAGCCCTTTTCGGCGGCAATACGGGCGGGAACGAAGCTAGCGATCTGGCTATCTGAACGGATTTAGATTAGCGGCCTGTCCTGGCCCTCTCCCAACAGGGAAACGGTTTTTCCCGAACCCAGTACAATAATTTTCTTACTTGGTCGTCGCCCGGAACACGCCATCCCAATCGGCACCGGGTGGGTTGGCCTCGTGCTCTGTGATGCGTTCATCGAAGAGGTCGTAGAGGACGCCCAACTGGTCGTTGAGCTTACGGCATTCCGCCACCAGCTCGCGGGCGTGCTGCCACTGCTGGCCACGGTAGGCTGCGAGCAATTCGTTGTGTTTGGCTTCGAGGGTCTTGAAGCTCTCGCTGGCTTTATATTCTTCGTCGCCGAGTAGGCCGAAGATGCGCACCGCGTCTTGCTTGCCTTTGACGGCGATGAGATCGAGCTCGAGGGCGGCAAATTCCGGCGCCCGGGTGTGGGTGTTTTCGCCGACGACGATAGTCACGCCGTAGGTCTTGGATTGGCCTTCGAGGCGAGAGGCCAAGTTGACGTCGTCGCCCAGCACGGAATAGTCGAATCGTTGCGCGGAACCCATGTTGCCGACGCAGCAATCGCCGGAATTGAGGCCGATGCCGATGTTTATCGGCAGAAATTCTGTGCCGCTCTCCTTGGCTTCCGCCTCACGCTTGTCGTTGAGTTCCTTCACCGCAGTTACCATCATCAGCGCGGATGCACAGGCGTGCTTGGCGTGTTCGTTGTCTTCGAGCGGCGCGTTCCAGAACGCCATGATGCAGTCGCCCATGTACTTATCTATGGTTCCGTGGCGCTCCAGGATGACGTCGGTCATCGGCGTTAGAAATTGGTTGATCAGCGTGGTCAGTCCCTGCGGATCAGATTTGTACAACTCGGAAATCGCCGTGAAGCCGCGGATGTCGCAGAACAGCAAGGTCATGTCTCGCATTTCGCCGCCCAGCGTGAGCCGATCCGGATCCCGCGCTAACTCCTCCACCAGCGCCGGCGACATGTAGTGGGCAAAGGCGGTGCGCACTTGCCGCCGCTGGGCCGCCTCGCGAACATAATTCATGTAGGTCAGGACGCTGTAGAGGATGAACCCGGCCGCTGCCGGGTAAATCGCGTCGAGCAGAATTTTCTCTTCGGTGTACAAGTACCAAGACCCGCCAACCAAGCCCACGGTCACGCCGCAGCCGACGAGCAAACTCCATATGGCGCCGACCAAGGGAACCAGAATTACGAGCAGAAGAGACATGCCGATGATCAAGGCCGCCTCGACTTCCGTCGCAATATTGGGTCGGTCGAGATGGGATTGGGTGAATACGGTTTCCAGTAGCTGGGCGTGAACTTCGACCCCGGGCATGGCGTCGTCGACCGGTGTGGCCTTGATATCAAGCAGGCCAACCGCGGACGTACCGACGAGCACGAAATGGCCGCGCAATTTCGCTATGTCGTAACTCCCGTCGACAATGTCCTTGGCAGAGATATAGCGATCTCGGGAATGCGGCGCGTAGTGCACCCAGGTTCGACCATTTTGATCGGTCGGTATGGCGAACGGCTTCGCGACAACGGATGCGATGCCGGCCGGGTTGGATTTAATCGCCACTGCGCTCTTACCGGTCGCGACGCGTAACATTTCGAGAGTCAGTGACGGGTAAAGTTTGTTTTCAACGCGAACAAAATTGGGTACCCGCCGCACGACACCGTCGATCTCGGGTTTGAGGGTGAACATTCCCACTCCTCGCGCAACAGCCTCGAGTTCCGGAAGGTTTCGCGTAATGCCCAAGAAGTCGAATAGTCTTGGCCTGGGGTCGCCGCCAATCTCCGCAACGGCGGTCTTGACAGCCTTGGTGTCGCGCACGATCGGTGATTCGCGGGTCGTCGTGGATTGGCCAAGAACTGTGGGACTGCGTTTCACCGCTTCGGCAAAGACAACGTCGTTTTTTGGCAACCCAGCGATAAGTTCGCGGGTCGACTCGTCGATCCCCTCGACGATTTCGATAAAGGTGTCTGGGGACGAACGGTCCGGCTCAGCGAACACAACGTCGAATCCGATGGCCGCGACGGGAGCATCGGTGAGTCGGTTTACCAATTTCGCCAGTATTGTGCGTGGCCAGGGCCACTGGCCGAGCTCCGCCAAACTCTCTTCGTCGATGTCGATAATCTTGACAGGTATTGGGCCAGGCAATTGGAGCGGATGTGCCTGTTGATAGAAGTCGAAGCTCTTGAGCCGCGCGACCTCGACCGGCGGCGGGTCCCAGTACCGCACCGCGACGAAGACGACGATCAGGGCGAGCGCCACCGCGTACATCGCGCCGTACTGTCGGATAAAACGTGCCATCCCCGATCTCCGTCAAAGAGCCGTTTTGCCCCCAAGACCCTCCCATGACGACGGCCGGATCCTGGGCGAAAGGTATACACAAACTTCACGCAAGTCGCCATCTCCGGTGGCCAAGCTATCCAGATATGACACGGAATTCGTTTGCGAAACCGTAACAAAATTGCGCAAATACTGTTCCATGAAAGCGGTCCCCACCAAAACTTGGCTGAAACCGATATTGAAACCTCTGCAGCCCGCGTTCGGCGAGGTAGTGGTGATTTCGCTTTTCGTCAACTTGTTGGCGTTGGCGCTGCCGGTATTCATTCTCCAGGTTTACGATCGGGTGGTCTTCTACCAAGGCATCAGCACGTTTTTGGCCTGGTGACAGGGATATTGATCGCCATCGCCTTCGATTTTGTGTTGCGCCAGGCGAGAAGCCGCGTTTTGCAGCGGGCGGCGGTGCGCATCGACGCACGGCTCGGTGAATCGGTATTCGACAAGTTGATGAGTCTGCCGCTGCAAGTCTTGGAAACCCGCGCGTCAAACCATTGGCACGTCTTGTTTCGCGATGTCGACACGGTACGCAATGTCTACTCTGGATCGACCGCCGTTTTGGCCGTCGATTTGCCCTTCGTAGCTATCTACCTAATCATCATCTTCGTCATCGCGGCGCCGATCGCCTGGGTCATTCTGGTGGCGATCCCTTGTTTTATTTTACTCGCGCTACGCTCGGGACGGGTCATGGAGGGTGCGACCGGGGCGGAACGGGAGGCCGGGATTTCCCGCGACGCATTAATCGCCGAGCTGCTCGCTGGCCGGGCAACCATTAAGGCGTTGGCCTTGGCAAAAACCTTCAAGCCACAGTGGGAAGACAAACACGTCGGTACCATCGACCACGCCATGACCCGTGGCAGCAAGGGGGACGGCTATACCAATTTGGCGCATGGGTTCTCGGTGTTGACAACCGTGGCACTCACCACGTTCGGTGCGCTCGCTATCGTCGATCAGCAAATCACTATTGGCGCATTGATCGCCACCAACATGCTAGGCAACCGAATGATCGGGCCGTTCAATCAGCTGGTGGGGGCGTGGCGTTTCTTTGCGCAGTACAAGCAAGCGGTCGCACGCATCGGGCAGCTGTTCGGCATGGAGAGCGAACGGCTGGTGAGCGAGATCCAACTCGACCGGTCGAAGGGCGAATTGGCGCTTGAGGACGTTTCATACGGTTACGATCCCAATCGACCGCCGGTGATCAACGGCGTTCGCCTAACCATCAAACCCGGAGGCGTGGTCGGCATCGTCGGCCCGAACGGTTGCGGCAAGACCACGCTGCTTAAAATCATGCAGGGCCTCTACAAGCCGAGCGAAGGGCGCGTCCTGCTCGACGGTGCCGATATTTCGCAGTTCACCCGCGAGGAAATCGCCGGATGGATCGGTTACGTCCCTCAGGAGTGCGTGTTGTTTCGCGGCACCATCCGCGAAAACATCGCCTTGGCGGACCCGGAGTGCTCTGATGAACAGTTGGTCCGGGCGTCAACCCTCGCCGGCGTTCACAGTTACGTCGTCGATTTGCCAGATGGTTACGCGACCGACGTTGGCGAGGGTGGGCTGCGCATGTCCGGCGGTGAACGTCAGCGTATCGCCATCGCCCGCTCGCTGGTGCGCGACCCGCCGGTTTTGCTTTTTGACGAAGTCGGCAGCAACCTTGACCAACGTGCGTTGGCTGCTTTGCGCGAGGCCTTGTTGCAACTTGCCCCGACCCACACCATTGTCTTGGTGAGTGTGAGCCGTCAAAAGTCTTTGCAAAT
>JAAXGF010000104.1 GCA_012267605.1 Alphaproteobacteria bacterium
GATCAGACCTGGGCAGTTACATCGGAATTAGGAACAGGCCGGCGTTGACCGCGCCCTTGTCCTGATTGAAGTCGAACTTAATAAACGCCTGTTCGAGCTCGACCTCGCCTTCCTCACCCTCACCGGCCAGCGCGTGTTCTAGCTCAACTTCGGTGAACAGGTGGATATCGTCGGTGAAATCGTGGTTGATGAAGAGCACGAACCGGTGGAAATCGATTTCATCTTTGTCTCCGCCTTCGTGGTGCAACTCGCCGTAGCCGCCAATGCTTGTCCGGGTCCACCAGCCGCCAGGTCCGCCAGACCCTTCAGCGACGGATTCGACCATGTCGCCAGTGGCTTCGATCTTCTCGTCCGTTTCATCGGCGCGATTCATGAGCACCTCGATTTGGCGCTGTTGTTGCTCGATGATTTGTTGTTGTTCCTGAATCATCCGCCACATGTCTTCCATGCTCGGACTCTTCTCTGCCAATGCGGGAAAACTTAAGAGCCCCACTGTGGCGACTACGGAAAGGCCGATACCTTGTCCGGAGAAACGCAAGTTCTTCATCATCTTCATCGTCCTTTCCCAAGTATTTATCTCTCTTGTCAGAATAACCCGCATACCGTATTCCTAAACACAAATGACACATTTGATCGCCTGAGTAGTAAGGCTTCCTATTGTTTTCATTAATAAATAGTAATTGAAGTATATTTATTAGCTGAATGAGTCTGTTTTTTAGATTTTCGGCTGTGATTTCGTGATTCTTGTTCATTGAATCTGACGAATACTCATATTTGTGATGACATCCTTGAGCTTGGTCGTGTTCAAATAGTCTTTTTATTGAAAATAATGAGTATTCACATTAAAAATCAAAATGATTCTCATTTCTAAGCCTACAAATTATCTTTGGGGAACTATGATTCGTGGTCGGACGCTGGCTATTGTGGGCCACCATTTTCGCCTTGGGTTGAGATAGCAACGAATCCCTTCGCGTGATCTCGACGTTCGCACGAATCAACGTGCGCGAAAAATTCAATATTTCAGTTGCATAGTGGCGCAAATATGGGTCATTCGCATTCGCATCCGGGGCAAAATTGGAATATTGATTTTTCATTTGGCCTGCGCCGCGCTACCTCCAGCCGGAACGGTCGGCGACGCGCACCGCAGCGCCGTTGTAGGTACCAAGGGTGGCTAGATTTAGGTCGTCCGCCTTGAACGTGCCCCAAGAGGCGACGATATCGGCGACCGGCGCGCCGGTCACAACCGGGTACTCATTCACTACAGAGGCGTATATGCCCTGGGCCTCTTCGCCGATCAGGAATTCTAGCAGTTTGACGGCATTGCGTTGGTTGGGGGCGAATTTCGCGACGCCGGCGCCGCTGACATTGACATGAACCCCGTGCCCGTCCTGATCCGGCCAAAAAATTGCAACCTTCTCAGCGGCCTGGCGGTCGGCCTTATCCTTCGACTTGGCCAACCCAGCGAGGTAATAGGTATTTGCCAGGGCGACATCGCACTCGCCGGCGGCGACGGCACGAATTTGGTCACGGTCCCCGCCCTGGGGATCACGCGCGAAATTCGCCACCAATCCGCGCGCCCAATGTTCCGCCGATTCTACCCCTTGGCGCACCACCATGGCCGCCAGCATGGACTGATTGTAAACGCTCGTGGACGAGCGAACGCATATGCGCCCAGCCCATTTTGGGCTGGTCAAATCAGCGTAGGTCGAAAGCTCCGATGGCTTTACCCGGTCCTTTGCATAAATGATGGGCCGTGCGCGCAAGGATATGCCAAACCAATATCCCTCGGGATCACGGTAGGTTGCGGGAACCAGTTCCTCAAGCCGTACCGACTGGGCGGGCTGTAGCAATCCGGCTTCCTTGGCACGCGCCAGCCGGCCGGCATCTGTGGTCAAGAAAACGTCCGCCGGGGAATTGATTCCCTCCCGTTGGAGGCGGGCCAACAGGGCGTCGGCCTTGGCGCTGACGATATTCACAGTGATACCGGTCCGCTCTGTGAAGCGGTCGAGCAGCGGTAATATCAGAACCTCTTGACGGGCGGAGTAGACGTTGACTTCCTCGTCAGCGACCGCTGGGGCAAGGTTTGCGATGGTGGCGAGCGCCACGATAACCCCGCCCATGAATACACGCATACGCAACTCCCTCCCCGTTCGAGCCCCCGAAACGGGGAAATATCAGCACAAAATTAAAATTGCGAAGCACTCTCAATTGCAGTCCGTAACATGAGGTTTCATCAAGTGTCAAGAACTTCGAAGAACGTGTTGTTTTACGGGCGCATCCATGCAAGTCGGTTTCAGTCGAGGTGCAGGGTCAAGCATTTGAGATACGCGGATTCCGGCAAAGCTGCGTGATGGGGATGATCGGCCGCTGCGCCGGCGGCTCGCAACACCCGGCCGCCGCGGTCGGCGTCGGTCAATCCACGTGACACCTGCTGAGCAAAATCGTCCGCTGTTACCAAATGTGAACACGAGGAGACCACAAGGATTCCGCTTGGGGCGACCAAGGCTGCCGCGAGCCGAGTCATTTTTCGAAGCCCTTTAACCCCGGTTTAAGGGATTTTCGGCTGGTGACAAAGGCGGGTGGATCGGCGATCACCAGGTCAAAAGTCTCGCCCGCCTGGCGCGCCATTTCCGCTAAGACCTCCGCCCGGATGAATGTGCATTTATCAACAACGCCTTGCCAGTCGGCGGCACGCGCGGCCTGGTCCAGGCCGGCTTGGGAGTTGTCCACGAACACAGCAGAACGGGCGCCCGCAGCCAGCGCAGCCAGACCGAACCCGCCGCAATGGCAAAACACATCTAACACCGAGCACCCTTCGGCCATCGCCGAGACGAATGCGCGGTTATCGCGCTGATCGTAGAACCAGCCGGTTTTTTGCCCGGCGAGCGGGTCTACAGGAAAGCGTAACCCGCCTTCGTGGACTTCCACCGGCACCTCGATCGCGCCGGCCGCAATGCTGACATAGCTGGACAAGCCCTCGTGTTCGCGTACCCGGCTATCGGCACGCAATACCACCGCGGAGGGCGCGATGAGTTCGCCGAGCGCACCGGTCATTACCGGTATCAGCCGCTCCATTCCCGCCGTATTTACTTGACACACCACGACGTCGCGATAACGGTCAACCGCCAAGCCGGGCAATCCATCGGCTTCGGCGTGGATAAGCCGGCAATAGGCGTTGTCGCAAAACCGTGCACGTAACTGCAGGGCAGCCTTCAATCGAGCCTGCAGAAAGGCGGCGTCGATCTCGGCGTCCGCGTTCCGGGACAGCAGTCGGGCAGCGATCAGCGAGTGGGGATTGAAGGTGGCGCAAGCGACGGGAACGCCGGACGAGGCGAGCAGGCGGACGACGGTTCCCGCGGGAATCGCCTTGGCCTCGGCGTCCATCTCGATTTCGTTGGAATACACCCAGGGATGACCGCGTTTAAGTCGTGCCCCGTGACCACGACGCAAACGCACCGATGGGCGGGTGCCATTCACGACTGTGCCTCGCTATTTTGCCCGCCTACCCTGCAGGGAGAGGGTTGAGTTGGACCAATCCGCCGAAACACCCTCATTTCCCCCCGGCTATGCTATGCTTGATTGTTGGCGCTGGGGGCCGGCAACGCAACCGGAGTTTCGCGCGAGGATTGATGAGCGACACGTTAGCCGATCGAATTGTCGATGCCGCCGTGGCGGAGGCCACAACGGCCACTTGGGGCGCTTTGCGTTTGCGGCGCGTCGCCGAACGTTTGGACATCACGCTGGCCGAGCTCGGCGCGGTGTTTCGCGACAAGGACGCCATCGCTGACGCCTGGTTTGCACGGGCGGACGCCGCCATGCTGTCGGCCGGCACCGGCGATTTCGCGACGCTTCCGGCCCGCGAACGGCTGGCCCGGGTGATCATGGGCTGGCTGGACGCCATGGCCGGCCACCGCGCGCTGACCTACCAAATGCTGAGCGAAAAACTGTACCTCGGCCACCCCCACCATAACGTCGCCTTAGTCTTGCGTATCTCGCGCACTGTCCAATGGATTCGTGAGGCGGCCTTGCTCGATTCCACGGGACGCCGTAAGCAAGTTGAGGAGATCGGTCTGACCGCACTGTTCATCGCCACGGTCCGGCGTTGGACAACCGATGATTCCGACGGCCAGGTCGATACCCGCGCCTTCCTCGCCCGCCGCCTCGCCCAAGCCGACCAGTTGATGGCCCGCCTTTGGCCGCCGAACTCGCGGCTGGAGCCATAGGCTTCGTTCTCTCAGCATTCGACCCGTGGTGTCATCCCGAATAGCCCGGTTTCACGTGATGATCTATGCGTGAGGGGCATGAGGTCGCCAGCATGCACCATGGAGCCACAGGCATCCAGCCCTAAGCGTGAACCTTTGGCCGTCACGGAAATGGATTCCCCCGCTCGGAACTCGGCAAATGCAGGCATTCGTGGACCGCGAATTTGAGCTCCTCGGATCTCAACGGCTTTCTTAAAGTGATTTGTGCGCCGAACTTTTTCGCCATATTCAGGTAATCTAAAGGGTAGCGGTCAGATATTCCTCCCGATACAGCGATAATCGGAAGGCACTTATCTAAACGCGCTAGTTCTTGTATGGTTTCGATGCCCTCCATTTCCGGCATAAAAATGTCAACAATCACAAGATCAAAGTGTTTGGATTTAAATGCCTCCATGCCCTTAAAACCGTCAGACGCGATCGTCACATCGTGACCAGCGTCGGCGAGTATCAATTCCACGTACTCACAGATTGATCCATCGTCGTCCATTAGCAGAATTTTGGCCATCTCGATTACGGCCCTTCCCTACCGTGTGTCGCGCGCCCATCATGTTAGGGCGCGTCCGCAAACAGACGTGACATTCGAATCATTCCCCGCGTGACACCCTTGAAGAGAATTCTTCGTTCCCTTCGGGGAGGACGACCGACGAGACATTTTCATGTCGTGGTGTTCTTGGTAACGGTCCCGTCGTCGTATCGTCCGTTGGGCGATTGCAGTTCGCCACAACTATTGTACTAATTTATCGAAGCAAGTTCCGTGCCAATGATAAACTAACCCAAATGTATAAAAAATTACGTCTATTAGATGTATTGAGTCGGAAAATTTTTTAATTACGGCGAATTGCATTGCAATTCGGAACTCATTAGTAACGGAAATGTAACTGCCCAGGTCTGAT
>JAAXGF010000159.1 GCA_012267605.1 Alphaproteobacteria bacterium
TGAAACATTGGTCACGCGGGACGACGCCATCAATACGGTGGAACTTGCGGACCGTTACGTAATTTTGCCGCCGCCATCGGAGCATTGGCCACCGGAATTATTCGCGGGCATTCGCGAATCCGGGGAGCTGTGCCCAGCCGACTTTCAGTATACATCCGATTCCAATACCGAGTGGCTGGGTCCCGAGGATCTCTCCTACTGGTTGGCGCATTGAAACGGTGGCCCCACTGAGTCCCCGCTGAGGTTGGCATGTTTTTTATTGGCGACAAGCAAGTCGGTGGTGACGGATCGTGCATGATTGTCTTCGAAGCCGGACCGACTCACTCGGGGTTCGAATCGGCGAAGAAGCTGATCGAATTGTCAGCGGACGCCGGTGCCGATGCAGTCAAATTCCAGATCATTGATCCCGACCGGCTGGTCGCCGATAAGACGTTGCCGTTTACCTACGAAGTATTGGCCGACCGCCAAACCGGGCGCAGGGAGTCGGTCACTGAACCGCTCTATGATATTCTGTCGCGGCGGGTGTTGACGGCGGCGGAATTCCGGCGTCTCAAGAGCATCGCCGATAACCTCGGGCTGGTGTTTTTCGCCACCGTCCTGTTTGACGAGGACATCGATCTCGCCGTGTCGCTGGGTTTCGAGTCGATCAAGATTGCTTCCGCGGATGTCAACCATTTTCCTTTCATTCGCAAGGCAGCGCGTAGCGGCATCAGCCTGCAACTCGACACCGGAAACGCCACCTTGGGCGAAATCGAGCGCGCCGTGGACGTCATCCGCCAGGAGGGCAACGAGAACGTCATCATCCACCATTGTCCGTCCGGTTATCCGGCGCGGCTGGACGGCATCAACCTGAACATGATCGTCACCTTGCGGCAAATGTTCTCCCACCCCATCGGGTTTTCCGATCACTCGCCAGGCTGGGAAATGGATATCGCGGCGTTGGTCTTGGGGACGAAGCTGGTGGAGAAGACCATTACTACGGATCGAACGACGCCGAGCATCGAGCATATCATGTCCCTGGAACCCAGCGAAATGCGGACCTTCGTCCAAACCGTTCGCGACGTCGAGCGGGCGCTCGGCAACCGCCGCCGGGCGATGGCGGAGGCGGAACTCGAGAAGCGCAAGTCGATTCGTCGATCAGCCTTTGCAAAACGTGCCATCGCGGCTGGACAGTTGATCTCTGACGATGACGTTGAATTTCGCCGTCCTGGTTTCGGCATTACCCCCGATGTTTTTGAGGAATATTTCGCGAAGGGTAAGGCGACGCGTCCGATCGAAGCGGGCGAAATGCTTCAGCCGGGTGATTTGACCGCCGGATAACCCGATTTGCGACGACTCGCACTGATCCCGGTGAAGCGCCGGTCGCGACGTTTGGCCGAAAAAAACATTCGCCCATTCAACGGCAAGCCCATGTTTGAGCACAGCGTTGCCCACGCCCAGGAAAGCGATCTGTTTGTCCGCGTCGTCGTATCGACCGCCGATGCGCAAATTAAGGCGATGGCGCAGGCTGCCGGGGCTCAACTGCATCACCGCTCTGTGGAATTGGAATCCGATACCGCCACCTTGGTCGACGTTACCATCGCGGCACTCGACCAAGAGGAGTTGGAAGGTCGGAATTACGATCTTGTCGTCGTGTTGTTGGCGACCGCCCCGCTTCGAACCGCCTGCGATATCAAACAAGTGGTGGCCATGGCTGAGGCTGGGAAAACAGGCGGTGCCATTGCAGTGACCGATTACGCCCACCCGCCGCATCAGGCACTGAAGCTGACTGCTGATGGTATGGCGTGTCCCATGTGGCCAAATCTCGTGGGCAAAAGGACCGATGCGCTGCCCCGTTTATGCGTCGATAACGGCAGCACTTACGCTATGTATGTCGAAAGTTTTCGAAAGGCGCGCAGTTTCTACCCGGCATCTTTGCGCGTTTATCACATGCCTCGCTCGCGTTCCGTCGATGTTGATGACGAGGAGGATTGGCACGAGCTGACCCTTGCGGCGCGAGTGAGAGGTGAAGCGTCAGACAAGCCGTGATCGACCCACCATGAAAGTTCTTGTGTTTGGGTACGGGTCCGGCGGCACGCGCGTTTGCTCGCCGATATATCGGAGGTGGGTGTCTTCGACATCTCGCTCGAGCGCAGGGATCATGCCCGCTCCCAGGGGGCAAAGACAGTTTTCGACTCCATGGAAGAGGCATTGTCATGGGAGGCAGACGCGAGCGTCATCGCAGTACCAACCGACAAGCACGCTGTGGTCTGCCGGGAATTGCTGGTCCGAGCAAATCCGATCCTGATTGAAAAGCCGGTCGCTTATGGCCCCGAAGACTTGGCTTTTTTTGCTGACTTGCCCCAAGAGGTTTCCAAAAGCATCAAGGTCATGGCCAACATGCGGTTCCACGCAGGGCCTGCAACCTTGGCCGAACACATAGGGTTGGTGGGCGTACCAAGGTTTGCCTCGGCGAACTTTGGCAGCTTTCTCCCTGACATGCGCCCCGGCATCGATTATCGCACCGTGTACGCAGCCCACAGAGACCAAGGCGGCGGGGTGGTGATGGATTGCATCCACGAGCTGGACTATTTGTCATGGCTGTTCGGTGTACCGACCCTGGCCGGTGGCCAACTTGCGCGGTTATCGGAACTAGAGATAGACACCGAGGACCACGCAGTCGGATTTTTCGACCATCCCCGGGGTGTGCGTTCGCTAGTTGAGCTGGATTACTTACAGCGACACAAGATGCGCGGGTGCCGTGTAGTTGGCACCGAGGGCACATTGGTCTGGCAAAGCCGATTCAAGGCACCCGAAACAATAGAGGTTGTTTTTTATTCGGCAGAGAAGCGCACGCCGCGCATCCTATTGTCATTGGGCGATTATGACATTGACCAGAGTTATCGGAGCTATCTGAGGGCATTTCTCGGAGTGGGCGAGAGTGGAGACGCGGATCGCCTGCTTGGCCTTGAAACGGCAATTGAGGAGGTTTCCCTGTCGCGCGAATTGATTGGCCTATGGGAGTCAGGATTCTCTCTCCAGCTGCGCGATCCCACAGCTGAAAGTAACGGGTTTTTAGAAAGCGAGCGATTGTTCCATCGCGCGTCGAAAGTTATTCCGACGGCAAGCCAAACGTTTTCAAAAAGCCGCATCCAGTTTCCAGGTGGTATTACTCCAGATTTTCTTTCCCACGGTCGCGGCGGGCGGGTGTGGGATGTGGACGGCAATTCGTATGTCGATCTCGTGATGGGGCTTTGCTGCAATATTCTTGGCTATTGCGACGCCGATGTCGACCGGGCTATCGCGGCGCAGCTCCAGCGCGGTATTTCATTCAGTTTGGCTACGCGGCTGGAGGCGGAGGTGGCGGAACGCATCGTCGCGATGGTGCCGTGCGCCGAGATGGTGCGCTTTGGCAAGAACGGGACCGATGCGACCAGCGCCGCGGTGCGCGTGGCCTGGGCGGTGACGGGAAAAAACCACGTTTTGGCGCTGGGATATCACGGATGGCAGGATTGGTATGTTGGCGCCACGGCGCGCAGCAAGGGCGTGCCCGAGGCAACGCGGCAACTGACGCATAAGCTCCCGTTCAACGATTTGGCCGTGGTCGAGTCAGCTTTCGATACCTGTGCAAACGACGTCGCCTGCGTCATCCTGGAGCCCATGTCTGATACGGAGCCGATGGGTGGTTACTTGGCGAACCTTCGATCGTTGACGCGTGCGCGGGGGTGCGTACTGATCTTCGACGAAACGGTGACCGGTTTTCGTTTTGCCAAAGGCGGCGCTCAGGAGCTGTTCGACGTCACGCCCGACTTGTGCACCCTAGGCAAGGGCCTTGCCAACGGGATGCCGCTCTCGGCAGTGGCTGGCCACCAAGAGTTGATGGCGGAATTCGAAGACATCTTCATCTCAAGCACGTTTGGCGGCGAAACTCTCTCGCTTGCCGCTGCCCGTGCCGTTCTCGACAAGCTGGACAGCGTACCGGTGATTGAACGGATTTGGCGAAACGGAGCCGAGCTGAAGAGACGAATAGAATCTAGTGCGAGGCGGCACAATGTGGATCAAGCAATTCACATCGTCGGAAAGAGTCCTTGGCAATTTTGCCGCTTTGATGCGCTCGGCAATGCCACGTCGGCGGAAATCAAGACATTCGTTGTGGCCTCGATGATTGCCAAGGGCGTGCTCATGGGCACCAGCCTGAACCTTTGTTACGCTCATGACGATGCCGATCTGGAGACCGTGGCCGAGGCGTTTGACCGGACATTCTCCGAACTGGCGGACGAAGCGCCATTACCCGGCATGGCCGACCGCCTCGGCGGTGCTCTCATTCAACCGGTGTTTTCACCCCGTTGATCCCGATGGAAGTATGAAATTCGGAATGCACTTCCAGGTTTCCGTGGAGACTGGAACGGGACACGGCCATAGGTGCGCGGTGCTGGCCCGCGTCCTCGCCGATCTTGGTCACAAAATCGAAGTGCTGAGCGACGAGGACACTTTGCGCTGGAGCGAAGTCTATTTCCCCCCTGGAACGTCTGCCGTTCAGGCTTCGCCGCTCGACAGTGCCTTCGGCGATGTCTTGCGTCGGAACCCATACGACACCTTGGTCCTCGACCGATACGATATCGCGCTGGAGCGGGAGAAGAGAATCGCCGAGTTGGTCGGCTCACTGGTGGTTATTGATGATTTCGTCGGTCGGCAACATCATTGCCATCAGCTGATCGACCCAAATCTTTCGCGCACACCATCCGACTGGCGCGGTGCGCTGGCACCTAAATGTCTCGCCCTGGCCGGTAGCGCGTACGCCCTTCTTCGAAGTGAATTCCTCGCCGCCCGTGCGAATCGCCCAAACATCGAGGAACGCGGCGACGATCGGGTTTTCATATGTTTTGGTGGCGCCGATCCTTACGGCCTCACCTATGGAGCCCTCAAAGCCTTTGATGCCCCGCTCGCGGACGGTGTGAATTTCGACATCGTCGTCGGGCAGCACACCCGCAACCTGGATGAGTTGGTTGAACTTGCCGCCGGTTTGGATGGGGTCACCCTGTATCGCGGGTGCGATCAAATGGCTGCCCTTATGGGCCGTGCCGCCGTCGCCGTCGGGGCGCCCGGTGTGATGACCCTGGAACGGGCTTGTCTCGGAATCCCGTCCCTGCTCGTGTCATTCGCCGACAATCAAATCGCGATCGGCCAAGCCGCGGCCAGTACCGGAATCGCGGTCTATCTCGGCGACTGGCGGGAAGCCACGTCCGAAGAATTGGCGCGGCAGCTCTCAGAGCTGCTGAGCTCGCCGCCTGCGCGGCGAGAAATGTCGCGCAACGGCGTCCGCCATGTGGATGGCCGGGGTGCAATTCGCGTCGCTGCGGCGTTGTGCCCAGCCCGCGACCGCTCGGGGGAGCCGATTTTCGTGCGGTCGATGACACTGGATGACATGGAAACAGTATTCATCTGGCAAAACAGCGAATGCATGCGCCGCCACAGTCTGAACCCGAATCCGATTTCCTGGGACGAGCACCGCGACTGGTGTGGTCGTCGCTTAAAGGAAAGGTCGATGGATACCTATATCGCCCATGACGAGGATCAGAATTCTGTCGGATTCATTCATCTGGCACCCCACACCGATGACGCTTGGCTGGTCTCATTGCTCGTAGCACCCGAATGCCAGGGTAGAGGTGTCGGGCAGGCAATGCTTGATCAGGTTACCCGAATTTACGGTACGGACCGACTTTGCGCGGTGATCTCCGCGGAGAATGAACCCTCGCTAAAGATTTTTGAGCGATGCGGATTTGTCGATGAGGGCGAAATGTTTGTTCGGGCGCCCAGCAGTAGTGGTTCTCATTCCTCCCCTTTGTAAAACGATACCGGGGAGAGTGGTTACATGTTGTTGGTTTGGGCTTGATGGCTGAAGTGAACTCCCCATCGGTCAAGATCGGCCAACGGGTCGTTGGCGAATCTTTTCCGCCCTACATCATCGCCGAAATGTCAGGCAACCATAACGGTGAGTTGGATCGGGCATTGGCTCTGGTCAGGGCGGCAAAAGATGCGGGTGCCGATGCAATTAAACTGCAAACATACACCGCCGATACCATGACTATCGACCATGACGCAGATGATTTCCGAATTCGCGGCGGGCTTTGGGATGGTCGTAACTTGTACGAACTTTACCAACAGGCCCACACGCCGTGGGCGTGGACGCGCCCCTTGTTCGAGTTGGGCAACGAGCTGGGCATCGATGTCTTCAGCACACCGTTTGACGAAACGGCAGTGGCGTTCCTCGAACAATTTTCCCCACCGGCCTATAAGATCGCCTCCTTCGAATTGACCGACACACCCCTCCTGGAATCCGTCGCCCAGACAGGACGTCCCGTCATTCTCTCAACCGGAATGGCCGACGTTGAAGAAATCACGACGGCGGTGAATACCCTGGAGCACAGTGGCGCCGGGGCGCTGGTCATTCTTCATTGTGTTAGCGGCTACCCGACACCAGTGGATGAGTCGAATATTCGAACCATCTTGGATTTGTCCAATCGCTTTAGCCACGTTGTCGGGTTGTCGGATCATACATTGGGCACCGCCGTCGCTGTTGGCGCGGTAGCCTGTGGCGCGCGAGTTATCGAAAAGCACTTTACTCTCAAGCGGTCCGATGGCGGTCCGGACGCGGCCTTTTCTCTGGAGCCTGACGAGTTGAAGGTGCTGGTGGACGACACTCGGGCCGTGTTCACCGCACTCGGCGCTCCGGGATACGCTAGGAAGCCGAGTGAACAGGCGAACGCTCAATTCCGCCGCTCCGTCTACGTGGTCAAGGACATCGCTGCCGGCGAAGTTTTCGACACCGAAAATATCCGCCGAATTAGACCCGGATTTGGATTAGCACCACGTCTCTACCTTGAGATTTTGGGGAAGAAAGCCAAACGCAGTTTGAAACGGGGCTCCCCGCTGCGTGCTGAGGACGTGGGTGAAGGATAAACCCAGAGGCGAAGGCGGCGTCACGGCGATACGCTACGATTTTTCAAATAATCGGAACATGTGCGCCGTCAGTTGCGGTCAAATTTTGCTTGATCCGATGGTCGCTGCTCAGGTGACCTCGACGTACGTGGACTGGTTGAACGACACGGAGGTGAACGCTTATTTGGAGGTTCGCCATCATCGGCAAACGATTGACGGTGCGATGGCCTATGTAGCCGCAAAGATTGCCGAGCCCCATACATGCCTATTCGCTGCGTATGAGAATGGACGCTTTATCGGCACGGCCAAATTGGATTCTTTCCGGCCCTACCACGGTACCGCCATGGTCGCATTCATGTTCGGCGAGAAATCCGTCTGGGGTCGGGGCCTCGGAAGCCAAATGGTGATGGCCGCGTGCCATTTCGGTTTCCAGCGGATTGGATTACGTAAGATCAACGCCGGTTGCTACGGGCGCAACATCGCCAGTCACAAGCTGTTGGAGAAATGCGGATTTTCTCTCGAAGGTTGCCAAACGGATCAAGTGATGACGAAAGATGGTCCCGATGACGTTTTGATCTTTGGCTTGTTGGCGTCGGCCTATCCCCACGCCTCGTTTCCTGCCGCCTTCGCGGATGCGAACTAACATTATCGGCAAATGGATTCGCTAACCGAGGCTCAACAGCGCTACCGGCGCCAACACGGCCTGATCAAAATGCTGCGTTGGTTCTGGACCGAGCATCCGATGAAGATGGTGTTGTCGGCGAGCCTATTTCTGTTTTCCGGGATTTTGGAAAGCGTAAGTCTGGTCTTGCTGTTGCCGGCCATCAGTACCCTGATGGCATTGGAAGCGGAGCAGCAAAACTGGATCACGGGGCATGTCTTGTCGGCGATGCAATCGCTCGGACTGCCGGTTACGCTGGGCTGGATATTGTCGGTAACCGTCGTAGTAATCGTGTTGAAATTCGGTTTGCGTCTGATGGCTGGTCTGATCGTCGGATCGTTTTCGGCCAAAATTACCCAGACCGTCCGACAAAATCTTTTTCTCGCGTTAATGAATGCGCGTTGGCGCCTGTTTCTAAAGGTGCGTACGAGCGACTTGGTTCAAGCCATGTCGAACGACGCTGGAAAAACCACGAAGGCGAGCCTCGCCATTTCGCAAGCGGTTTCGCAAACCATTCAGACGGCGGCCATCGTGGCCATTGCCTTCATGGTAGACTGGAAGTTCTCCACCGCAGCGCTCGTCCTAGGGCTGATCACAACCGTTTTTCTCGGATTTTTCGTCCGCGTTGCCAACCGGGCGGCGACGGCGGGGCTAAAGAACACCATGCGTCTGACCGGGACGTTAACCGACAGTATCATCGTCATGAAGGCGCTCAAGGCCATGGGGCGGGAAGGCTACATCATCCAGCCGGTCCTGCGCACAATTCGCCGGTTGCGCAAGGTTCAGTTGCGTACTGTGCTCAGCAGCGAGGTCATGCGGTTGTTGCCCGAACCCATGGCTGCATTTTCGATCGCCATCGCCATCGTTTGGTTCGTGCCTCTGTGGAGCGGGATGGATGGTCTATTGGCGATATGTTTTATGTTTATTCGTTTGCACCAGAATCTCAGCAACCTCCCAAGTGCTTACCGGGACATCACAACAGGGCAGCCGGCGTTTTGGTTTGTGGTAAACCTGATTGACGAGGCAAACGCCTTGAAGGAAGTGGATGCGGGTGCAACCGAAATTCCCCCGTGGCTGCAAATCCGATTCGATCGGGTGGCCTTTGGCTACAACGGAAAAGCCGTGCTTCGCAACGCCAACTTCACTATTGAAAAAGGGGATTTTATCGCGATTTTGGGCCCGTCCGGTAGCGGCAAGACAACGGCCGTTGATCTGCTCATCGGTCTACATAAAGCCGACGAGGGAGCGATACTCGTCGACAACGTGCCGGTGGAGTCGTTCGCCCCGGCCAGTTGGCGGGCGAGGATCGGCTACGTGCCGCAGGAATGCCCGCTGTTTTCCGGTTCCGTGATGTCCAACATCGCGCTCGGCGACGAAACCTTGAGCGAGGACGACGTCCGCCGGGCGTTGCGGGCAGCAAATATTCTTGAAACGGTCGAGGGCCTCCCCCAAGGTCTCCACACTCCAGTTACAGAGCGCGGGCTAAACTTGTCTGGTGGGCAGCGACAAAAACTGGCAATCGCCAGAGCACTAGTGCGCAGTCCGGAAATCATTATCTTTGACGAGGCTACCTCCGCACTGGATCTCGAATCAGAAAAGGAAATTTGCCGCGAAATCGCGCATATTAACGAGCAATTTGACAATCAATTAACCATTCTGGCGATTAGTCACCGTCCGGCAATCTGTGACATAGCCGATAAACGGTACAAGATCGAAAACGGGGATTTTCAACGGATTTGAATGGCCGTGAAATGCGGCTGAATGAATTGGGATGACGATTATGGACAACTACCTCTACGATTTGATGTGTTCCCCTTTTCCCAGCCGATGACGACACTATTTCACAGGCAGCCTAGGCGAACACGAGACCTTGGCGGTGGATAAGTTGCGGTGGGTAGTGATCACAATCCTTCTCGCTGTTCCAAATCTCGGCGTGGCAGCGAGCGAAGGGAAGCCCGCGGGTAAGAACGGCGAGATCAACGTTCCCGCTGAAAGGCCGTTCGACGCGGTCAACATCTTCGGCGATCTTGGCACGATATTTCGACCGCCGAATACGGAGGAAAACAAGGTTTGGTGGGAACGTCTCTTGCGCGGCGAGGTTGGCAGGGACCGATTTCTAATCCTCTGTGCACTTAAGAACGGAAACTGGAACACCTTGGGCGATATCCGAAATTTCCTCGACGTTCATATGTCGGGCATATATTCGGCGAACAGGCTCAATAATATGCTGACGCTCATGGATGGGAGACCTGCTATCAAGCATACCTCTCGCGATCCGAAGAGCAATTGGGGCAAAACCGGAGAGGGGTGGTTGGAGAAAAATCGAGAAGCGGAATACCGCGGCGTTAACTCTAAGTGGCGGATTGAACCAAGCGTGTTTCCGCTTCTCTATTTCTTGCTGATGGGTTGCCCGGTTGAGGACCGGTGTGAGTGACAGCAAACAGGGAACGATTGTCCTTTCCTCAGACGTCTGGGATTTACGGCTTCGAAGTATTTTCGCTTGACTGATGCTCCACCGACATTGCGCCTTGCTGTTACCGGTCTATTGAGCCGTTGGCAAAGGCAAGCCGTTTTCAACGCGGCTCAAAAACACGGTCAGATCGTTTACTGAATCGTCGATGACGCAGATTGGTCGCGTACGTTGTCCGAGACCTTTCCCGACTATATGTCGCAAAGCCCGTCGCCCGCCGCGCTTCATGCGGCGAAGTCGGATGTGCTGTTGGTTGACGTGGCACGCGAGCTTTCAGATCTGTCGTGGGAACTCTGGCCAAGTGTCTTCAAGGGGCGCGGCAAACTCGGGATCGAAGGCGTTGGGCTCGTGACGATCCCGGCCATGTTGGAGGTAATTGCCCAGACTGAGGCGCTGTTCGAATCCGCCCGGATCAATTGCGTCTTGTTTGGAAATGTACCGACCGGCGTTTTTAATCACGCGCTCTATCTTTTGGCGCGACGACGGGGAATCAAAACTCTCGTTCTCAAGCGATTGCTGTTCGAAAGCACGACTGATCTCACCCTGTTGATTCCGAGCATCGAGGAAGGGGCGCAGGACGTCCGACGGGCGTATCGGGAAGCGCTCACGGAAGAGATTGAAGACGCACAAAGTGATACGCTTCTGCCGGAGGACATCCGCGCGCATTTGCGCCGAATTCGCGATTCGAATTCCGAAACGGATTCAACGCCGACGTATTTTCAAGAAAAACAGAAATTTGCGGCAGGCGGGGAGGGAATCTTTAGTTGGCCGAGGGAATGGGCAAGGGCGGCACTCAACACGGTATACAAGAAAAAGTCCACCAAGCTCGAGGAATTTGGTGGAAGGGATAATCTGCGGCAACGCGACGAACGGAAAAAATTAATCCGCGCCTACAAGGAATTGTCGACGCCGGTGGTCTTTGACGTGCCGTTCATTTACGTGCCCCTACACATCCAGCCAGAGGCCTCGACGACTCCGAACGGTGGTTTGTTTACCCATCAGCATTTGATGGTGGACATGCTATCGAAACGCGTGCCCGACGGCTGGCGGATCGTCGTGAAGGAACACCCCAACCAGCTCAAATTCTATTACCCCAACCAGCTCTTCCGTTCCCCCGGCTATTACAGGTCCCTCGCTGCGTACCGCAACGTTACCTTATGCGCGGTTGACGAATCTGCTGTCGCCCTTACGTCTAAGGCACGGGCAGTGGCCACAGTCACCGGATATAGTGGTTGGCAAGCGGTGAATTGGGGTGTTCCCGTATTGGCGTTCGGCCACCCCTGGTACGAATTTTGCCATGGCGTATTTTCCATCCGAAGCGAATCGGATCTCAGGGAGGCGCTCGATTCGATCGCGTCGGGTTTCAAACCCCATTTGTCGCATGTTGATCTCTTCGTTCGCATCCTTTTGGACCATGCCATCAAGGGGCATTACCGAAAAGCGGACGAGCACCTGGGCGAAAGCCGACCGTACGGGGCCGATCTCGAAGGAAAACTAGACACGGCGTTCGCCACCCGCGAAGCGACGGAAAATGTCCACCAATATCGCAGGTAAACGGGTCCTTATCCTGCAGCAAAGAGGTTGGGGAGTGCGAATCGGGCATCCCCTGGCCCGAAGGCTGGCCGAGATTGGCGCAGTATTGGCGGCGGTGACGGTGAAACGCGCCACCCATCGCTTTACCGTTGAGCAGCGGGACGTGGCATACGAATCCGTATATCCCGCCGACGACATCAAGGAGAATCCGCAGAATGCCGGTGACTTGGACAGCGTAAGTTTGGCCGAGATATGCGCTGAGCTTGGCATCGAAAGCGTGTGGCCATTGGCTCAAGCGTCGCGCAACCATGTCAGCAGTTACCGCGACAGGTTTTACTACGGCTTTCGGCAAAACCAATCGGACAGTCAAATCGGCGACTTCATCAAAGGTACATTTCTTCACGTCCGCCGATGTTTTGATGATTTTCGACCCGACATATTGGTGTTGCCAAATTTTGCGGGACTGCAACACATAATTTTTAGCCTGATGGCGGAAAAAAGGGGCGTTCCCGCCTGTGCCGCCATCGATTCCAAGGTTCGCAATGTACAAATTTTCGCGCGCGACCATCTTGCTCGGCGGTCCAACTACCTTGATCGACTCGCGGAGCTGAGGAATGGCGCCACCTCCTCCAATATTCGGCGGGCCGAGGAATACATCGCGAAAAACCGTGAACGCCTTTCAGCAACCAGCATCAGCACCAGTATGGCAAAGGCGTTTGCGGGGGGAAATGCCAGGGATGGGAACGAGCTGGACTTAGTTCTCGAACCGCGTGTCGGGTTATTGGCCTACGCACGCGCATTGCGCATGAGTGTTGCCGAATCGATCGCCTACTTGCGTTCAGGCCGCACGGAACACTTCGCCAATCTCGGCGTCACAAACGACTTCCGGCCACCACGCTTTATATTCCGCGACCATTTCATGGCCGTGAAATACCGGCGGGTGGCGGAGCGCTATCCGTACGCCAAGTTGGACAACATCGGCAAATTCGTATTCTTGCCGCTCCAGGTTCAACCGGAGGCGACCCTCAACATTCAGGCTCCCCGCTTCAACAATCAAATCGAGTTGGCACGACAAGTTGCCATGTCCCTGCCCGGCGATCATACACTAGTGGTGAAGGATCACCCGAATATGACGTGGCGCCATCCGCCGAGCTATATCGATAAGATCGCGCGCACGCCGAATGTCAAACTTGTCGATTTTCGTCTCCGGGCCGAATCCATTCTCAGGCGAGCCTCGGTTCTGGTCAGCCCTTCTAGCTCAACCATCGCCGAGGCCGCGCTGCTCCGCGTACCGTGTATCCAGCTCGGCGATCTAGGGACCACGGCGGCCTATCCCAACGTGACCCGCCACCGCGATCTGTCCACCCTGTCCAAGGCCATTCTCGACGTCCTTGCGACCTCCGTTGACTCAGCAACCTACGACGCCGATCTGAACCGCTGTGTCGCCGCCGCCTTCGATGTTGGCGTGGAGAGCAAGTACCACAAGATTTGGGCTGGCGAGATTTCGGAAGAGGCGGCGTCGGAGGATATGAAGCGGTTCATCACGGCATTTGTGGACGAAATCGATCGGCTACTGGGCCAAACGTGCGTCGATGCTGAAGCTTGTTCGTGATTTCTTCATCGACTGCCAAACCCGAGCAGTTCGATACAGCATTTGGAAGAGTCTTGAAAACCTTGAAGCTCAGCTCTCGGGAGAGGGAGACATCGACGTCGTCTTCGATCCTCAGCAGCGGAGCGAGGTTTCGGCTCTGCTCGCCGAGCACGCGTTTATTCTCGATGCCAATTCGTCTGCGACCGTGGGCAAGGACGTATTGGTCCATCGCGGTTTCGATCGCCCCAGCGGGGGGTTTATCTCCCTGCACGTCCATTTCAATTGCCGTTTCGGCAGCAAGACTCACAAGGAATGCCGCTACATCTACGAACAAGAAATGTTTCGCGATTTCGTTCCGCACGAAGAAATCCAGAGATTGTGCGACGGCCATTTCTTTACTATCCGGCTTTTGTCGGTGGCCATGCGCGAGACTCCCGACGATCCATTTATCGAAGAAATCGCATGCCGCTATGAGGAAGGAATTGCGGCACGGGATGGCGCAATTTTGGACGAGCGGATACCCACCTATTTCGATTGCACGCCGGCAGTGCTATTTCAAGACGTTCGCGCGCGGGGCGTTGTCGCCCTCCACGACCGTCAGTCCATCGTGGCCGCCGCGATAGACGCTGGTGAAGCGCGATCTGATTACGCGCGCCAGGCTGAAGCGACGAAGCGGCCGCGCAGTTTGCGGTCGCGGCTGATGAAAGTATTGGGCCGAAGCCGGAATAAGTTAAACCGACCCGCTCAGATCGTTGTCGCTGGGGTCGATGGGGCTGGCAAGACTACGGTATGCTGGCTCTTGCGGAAAAAATTTTCAGCGATCGGCCCCGCCTATGTGATCTATCTTGGACGGCGCGAATGGTCGTCGGTGAACCACTGGGTTGACCGCCGCCGGGTTGGTGCGGGTCCCTTGGCCTGGCTCATGCGCCAGGTATGGCCACTCAGTTCAACCGCCGAATTACTGTCGCGCGCCGGCAACGGTTGGGCTCGCAAATGGTTGCTCGGCGCGTTCGTCATTTACGATCGCGCACTGTACGACGTCGTCATGAAGTTTTCGGGCGGATACGGTCCCGCTGGTCGCGTCGCGCGGACAGTTGTCAACTTCGCCGCCGCGCGCCACGGGGATTTTCACTACATGTTGGAAGTTCCCGTTGAAGTTGCCCAGTCGCGTAAGCCGGCGGGCAAGTACACCATCCCTTATCTGAGGGATACCCAAGACCGCCTCAGCACCTTGCTACCGGACCGGTACGTCCGGCTCGATAGCGGCGCCAGCGATGCCGACGAAATCGCGAACCAAATAGTGGCCCGCTACTTCGAGGCCGCTGTAACGTGGCCGCGACGCTATTGATAGTCTCTTCGCCGGGCAGTGGTTGTTTGGTCTTTGGTCTCGGTTCGCGAGTCATCAAATTGCCCAGATCGATACGTGCCATTGGTGGCTTAAGGCGGGAACGGCAGGGGGAGATACGCGCGTTGTCAGATGAGTTTTGGCGCCGCTATTGCGTTGCCGGTATCTTCCCCGGTCGAATCATGAAAATTGCAAGACGTTTGCGGCCTCTTAGCGATAAGCGACTGCTAGATAATTTGCTCGTCGAATTGCGCGAGCGAGCGGAGAATGTTCCGCCGGCACCCGAAGATTGGGCAGCTCTATATCCTCGGCTCGCAGACTTGCAAACGGATGTGCGGGATTTGAACCGCTGGATCGCCACGCTGTTTCTTGGCGAGCGGTCCGCGAGCGCTCACGGCGATTTCTGTTCAGCCAACTGTTTGTGCGACGAAGGGCAGCTCGCGCTCATAGACTGGGGTGGGTTTCGGCCTGTGTTCTGGTCCGATTATGACCATGTGCATTTTGGCATCGTGGAACAGAGTGGTGGCGCACCTTGGCGCGAGGGGTTGGCGGCGGCGGTGGACCAGGGGCTTAGTAACGCATTGGCTGCACGCTACTTGGTCTGTCGGTCCGAGCTGGAGATGGACCAAGACATCGCTATGAAGCGCCTGACGCTCAAACGGCGCAAGAAATATTTGGACACCATTACCTGGGCGATGACTGAGCTGTGCCCGCCATAAGGCGTGTGTTGACTTTGGTAATCGGCACTGACGGCGCGGGAAAGTCCACGCTCTGCGAGAACCTACGCGAGCGGTTGCCCGTGCCAGCCCATTACCGATATTTCGGTCTCCGTGAAGCACATTTTACTTTTGTCAAACGCTGGTATGAGAAACATGGAGATCACGGGTTGTCGGCTCGCCTCGTACTGTTTCCGCTCGACTATGCCCTAAGGCGGAGAAGCCTTCCGCGGGACGGTCATGTGTTGTTGGATCGCATCCCCGGTTGGGCGATGCTTTCCGAAAACGCGCTGGTGCGCGCCATATTTGGCTTTGTTCTGCCACGGTTCGACATCGTCATCCTTTGCCACGGGGACGCGGAAGTTCTCTCGGCGCGTAAACCTGAGCACACCCCGGCGCAATGCCAAAAAGATTCGGCGAAATGGCGATCGGTTTATGTGCGCGTTCCAGCAGTGCGCAAGATGGAAATCGACACCACGGAGATGGTGCCTGAGGAAGTGGCCGCGCGAGCGGCGGCGTTTATCGTGAGTGGGGCCAAGGGCGAAACGTGAACGCTAGTATTTCCGTCGTCGTGACCACCCATAACCGGTTCGACTGTCTCGTCGAGGCGTGCCGATCGGCGGCCATGCAAACTCTGGCACCGGCTGAAATCATAATCGTCGACGATGGCTCCGCGACACCGGTTGCCACGATTTGGAAGGAGTCGGTTCCGTTTGCCACGGACATTTCCATCCGATTTGTCCGGCTCGAGGACGAAGGTCCCTCAAAGGCCCGCAATGCCGGCGCCAGGATCGCAAGCGGAGAGTTTATCGCTTTCCTAGACGACGACGATCTCATGGCGCCCGAATATCTTGCCACGGCGTCCGCTTGTCTCGCGCGCGACTCGGCCGAAGTTTCGGTCACCTGGTTGCGCTGCTTCGACGGTCATCGTGAATGGCCGGGCAAGCATTTCCCGACCGACCATCTTACGCACGACCCCTACCGGAACAATATCGGCTTCGTCGGATCCAACATTGTCATTCGCCGAGGGCTGTTCATGGATCTTGGCGGCTTTGACACGAACCTTCTCGGCTCGGAAGACAAGGATTTATATGTCCGCTTACGAAGGTGTGACGCCAAAATCACGGTGGTCGAAATGGAACTTGTACGCTACCGCGTTCACGGAGGTGAACAAGCATCTGGCAGCTTCCGTTTTCACCCATTCCAAGTATCCGGGAAAACCAAATTTCTTCATAAGCACGGTGCCGATATGAGCGTGGCGACCTATCGGGCTTTGGCTGCCGACGCTGGCTGGTTCCGCTTGATGGGAGGAGACACTTGGTCGGATCGCTGGTCCGGACTGGGTGACGTGGTGCGCTTCGATATAACCAAGCTCCGCTCACTGTGGCCAGCTCTCAAGGCACGTGCCGCGCGGGATTGGCAATGACCGCCATGGTGATTGTCGCCGGCGGCTCAGGAACCCGGCTGCAATCCGTGATTGGCGAAGTACCGAAGGTGTTGGCGCCCATTGGCGAGGTGGCAAACATCGTTCGCCTATTGGGGCTGGCGGTGGAATTTGGGTACCGCAAGGTATTTGTTTTGACTGGCCACGGCGACGGGCGAATTCGAAGGTTCTTGGAATCCGATTCAACTGCACAAGGACTTGATCTAGCGGTGATCAAGGAGCCGGCGCCCCTTGGTACTGCCGGATGCTTCCTCGGTTTGCCGTCCGAATTCAACGACCGCATGTTCGTTATCTACGGCGATATAAGCTGCGATTTCGATATTGGGCGCTTCGAGCGGTTTCATGCGCATGCCGGGTGCGTTGCCACGATTCTGACCCAGCCGAACGGCCATAACGAGGACTCCGATTTGCTCAAGGTCGACGCGAACGGAAAAATCGTCGAAGTCCGCCGCAAACCCCACCCGCGGAATCACGATTATGGAAACCTGACCAACGCGGCCGCCTACATATTGGAGCCGAGCGTGTTGAATCTGGTGCCCAATGAGCCGTGTGATTGGTTCCACCATGTTTTTCCAGCCGCAATCGCAGCCGGTATCGACGTTAAGGCGTACCAAAGCTGGGAGTATCTGCAGGATTATGGTGAACCGGCGTGGTACCGAAAGGCGCAGGAGGATGAATCGAAGGGGTTACTGGGCCGCCGCCGCGCAAATGGTCTCTGCGTCGGTGGGTTATTCGTGAATTGCCGTGGCCATTCCGACGTTTCACCTGACATTATCGCGAGCGTAAAGATGTTTAACGCAGACCGGCTGCCCCTTTGTCTTTGCGGACCCGAAGCTGAGTCCATTCAGACGAAATTGTCTAAGAGGAACGCATACGCCGACCATCTGTTGGTGGAATTCGTGGATGGCGAGGTGAATTCCTTGTCCCAACAATTTGGATTCGTCGGGCGGCAAAGCCGGGTGATCTCGCTGGCTGAATTTTTGCCTTCGAGAGCGCAACAGCTGATCGAACAGACGGGCAATGGGTGCTAACTTCAAGAACCCTCGCCTCCTGTTGTAAGGGCAATGACCATTCACTCTACTCGCCTGCTATGATTATTTCCCGAACCCCCTTCCGCGTGAGCTTTCTGGGCGGCGGCAGCGATATTCCTTGGTACTACGAGAATTCCAAGGAAGGTGGTTGTGTTCTCAGTACCAGCATTCGGCGATACATGCATATCGCCATTCACGCGTTCTTTGGCGATAAGCGCATACGTCTCAAATACGCCAAGCTCGAGGATGTCGAGCGCGTTGATGACATTCAACATCCAATCATTCGCGCTGCTTTGTCTCGCGTCGACCTCGGGCCCGGGACGGAGATTACTTCCTTCGCGGACATTCCAACTGGCACGGGGCTCGGATCTTCTAGCAGTTTTACCGTCGGACTGCTCAACGCACTCCACCGCATGGCCGGGCGGAGTTTGCCAAAATGGGAACTCGCGGAGCAGGCCTGCGAAATCGAACTTAACGACGTCGGCTCGCCAATCGGAAAACAGGATCAATTCGCCGCCGCCTTCGGTGGTCTGAACATCTTTCGATTCTTGTCCGATGGCCGAGTGCTGGTTGAGCCGCTCCGGGTCAGCGACGATACCATCAAACGATTGCAGGCAAATTTGCGTCTCTATTATGTTGGAGGGTGTCGTGACGCCAATCGACTCTTGAAAGAGCAAGGCGCCGCCGATCGCCGTGAAAAGACTATTGCCGCGACACGCGAAATGGCTGGCAAAGTTGATACCTTAAAAAGTGCTTTGGAAGCGGGTGACGTGGATGCTGTTGGGCCACTACTTCATGACGCGTGGACGCAAAAACGATCCCTATCTGATTCGGTAACCAATGGTGAGATCGACGATGTCTATGAGCGTGCGCGGGCAGCAGGGTCGACCGGCGGTAAACTGCTCGGTGCTGGGGCTGGCGGGTTTATTTTGCTCGCTCACCCCGATCACGATCGCTTGGCCACCGCACTGCAGGGCATTCGAAGCCTACCTTTCGAAGTGGACATGGCCGGCTCCGAGATCATCTTTCCGAAGTAGCCTGTGGGCGTGTTGACCACGGTGCGCGATGACGGTTGAATTGACACGACGTTTTATTTCTCAAGCGGTAGACGATATGTCCACGTGTCCGAAATGCGGGGGAAATCACTTTCAATCCAGTCGTTGCGAAGATTGCGGTTATAGCGGTTTGCGCCAGTCGTTTCTCTCCAAACCCCAGAAACTGGAGAATGATGTAGACGATGTCATGGGCCAAGAGCGTAAGCGCCAACAACGCATCAACTGGATATTCGTGCTGTATTTCATAACGGTAATCTCCGTCGCCGCCTGGTTTGCCGTAGATATCGCTCAAGAGGATGTAATTGGCAATATTCAGTAATTGAAAATCGATATTATATTTATTGAACAATCGTCGTCTCCGAATATTCGTGAAAGATTCATAGTGTGGCGCCGATATTCGAAACTTGCCCAGATGTATTCATGAAGGAAATCTCGGTGATTTACAGGTGATCACTCGCAGTCGGTACTTCCACCGTCCGTCGGTGGGTGGATCGGGCGATCTCTTTGAGGTCCGAAACAGCGAAACCTAACCCGACTTCCGCAACTC
>JAAXGF010000127.1 GCA_012267605.1 Alphaproteobacteria bacterium
GGATCAGACCTGGGCAGTTACGTTATCATTCGGACAGCTCCGGTTTAATTTTTCGGCCTTTCGTCAAAATTTAATCTAAGAGCAATCAATATTGTTCTTCAAACGAGTTTTTGTGGGAAAGAGGTTTCATGGCAAATCGCTGGTGGAAAGATCTTTTGCAGAGGGTTTTGCCGGAGTCGATTATCATTCGCCTCCAGGCCGCAGATCATTACCTAAATGGCGAACCCGAAATTCGATTGCTGCCACACCTGTGCGACAAAGCAAAAATAACCCTGGATATCGGTGCGAATATCGGCGTTTACACGTATTTCGCCCGCCGGTATTCACGGCACGTCTATGCGTATGAGGCGAATCCGGAATTGGCGGCACGCCTGGAGCGGCTATTTCCCGACGTAACCGTGCGACACGCCGCGGTTTCCGATCAATCAGGTGAATTGGTGTTGCGTATTCCGATCGAAGGCGAGCAGGTGCAGCATGAGCTCGCCAGCGTGGCGGAGGAAGGGGGCGCATCAGGCGAGTGCGTTGAATACCGCGTTCCGGCGCATCCGGTGGATGACCAAGAGCTCACCAACGTTGGGTTCATCAAGATCGATGTTGAGCGTCATGAACTGCCAGTGATGCAGGGCGCGATGAAAACCATCACGGCCTGTTTGCCTGTCATCATGAGCGAGGTATCACCCCTGTTGTATCCGCGCGCACTGCCCGAGATGTTCGGGTTCCTAACCGATCTAGGATACACGGGATGGTTTAAGTTCGAGGGAAAATACCTTCCATTGTCACAGTTCCGTGGCGAAACCCATGCCAATCCTGATCTCTACGGAAAACGGTTCATGAACAACAATGTCATATTCCTGCCTGGAGGTTTCGACGATTCATTTTTGCGACTGCCGTAGGGTCGCAGGGTGGTTATTAGAATTTGATGTCCTCCGATTAGCCGTAGCGGCCTTCGATATAATCGGCCGTCTCTTTATTTTTTGGGGTGACAAACATTTCCTTGGTGCGCGTGTGTTCGATCATTTTTCCCAATAGCATGAAACAGCACTCCTCGCTGGCCCGGCGCGCCTGGGCCATATTATGAGTGACGATGACAATGGTATAGGATCCCCTCAGGGTCCAGATCAATTCTTCGACTGCTTCGGTACCCTCGGGGTCGAGGGCGGAACAGGGTTCGTCCATTAGCAAGATAATCGGTTTCACCGGTAGAAGCCGGGCGATGCACAGCTTCTGCTGTTCCTCGAGCGACAAGGCCGTGGCTTTTTGATCGAGTCTGTCTTTAACCGCGTCCCACAACAATACTTGGCGCAAGGCCTCCTCGACGATGTTATCGCGCTCGCTCCGGCCATGGGGTGCGCTTCCTTCGTGGTGAAGATCGAGTCCGAAAAGGACATTCTTGCGGATCGATACAGGTAGCGGATTGGGTCTTTGAAATACCATGCCGACCTGCTTTCGCAATTGAGCGAGAGAGGTACCTGGCGTGGAAATGTCGTGGTCGAGGATGTTGATCGAACCCTCAGTGCGTACGTAGCCAAGTCGTTCATTGATTCTATTGAAGCAACGCAAGAGCGTCGATTTTCCGCATCCCGAGGGCCCGATGAGCGAGGTAACCTTCCCGTGGCGGATGTTCAGGTCGATATCGAACAAGGCCTGAAACGTTTCGTACCAGACATTTAGTCCGTTTGTCCGAATGGCGAATTTCGGAGGTTTCCGTAAAGGATCGTAGGCCGAAGATTGATCGCTCGGTAGCATGGTTTAGCCAAACCGCCCAGTAAGATAATCACGAGTTCTTTCATCCTTTGTAGCTCCTGAGAAAATCGACTCGGTTTCGCCAATCTCAATACATCGGCCACTCAGGAAGAAGGCACAACGATCGGCCAATCGGCGCGCTTGAGCGGTAAGATTGGTAACCAGGATGATAGTGATCTCCCTTCTCAGCTCTTTGAGAATATCTTCGATGCGCATGGTCGTAACGGGATCGACCGCGATGGAAAATTCGTCGAGTACCAGCAGCTCCGGGTTTTGTGAGAGAGCCCGCGCTATGGTTAGACGCTGCTGCTGACCACCGGACAACAAGCTGCCCAGAGTATCAAGCCGATCCTTCACTTCGTCCCATAGCGCGGCCCGTGTTAGGCAACTCTCCACGATCACGTCGAGATCCTGTTTTTTCTGTATGCCCGCCAAGCGCGGTGCTAAGGCGACGTTGTCGTACACCGACAGGGGCAGGCCAACCGGCAACGGGAAAACGACGCCGATGCGGCGGCGCAATGCATAGACGTTTCGCCAACGGCGGATATCCCGGCCATTAATAAATATCTCCCCTCGCACCCGCATTCCGGGGGTGAACATGTCCATACGATTTAACGCCTTCAGGAACGACGTCTTACCGCCATTTGCCGGCCCGAATATTCCGAGGATTTCACGTTCAGCGACGGAAAGGGTGACATCGCTTAGAGCTGTGTGGCTACCGTAACGAATGGAGAGATTTCGCACGTGAACCTTGGCCGGAGGTTCAGCGAGATTCTTGCCAGTCCGAGAGGGTGGGGGGGCCACGGTCACTCAGCCGTCACCATTTTTTGCGTTGGCGCAGATAAACGCGAAACGCGATAGACAAAGCGTTCATTGCCAAGACCAATCCGATCAACACCAGGGCGACCCCGTATGGCAGATGTTCCGGTACCCCTGGCACTTGGGTTGTCATAACGAAAAGATGGAGCGACAACGCCATTGTTTGGTCGAATACGCTTTCCGGCAAGTACGGCAGAAAGAAGGCGGCACCCGTAAACATGATTGGTGCTGTCTCGCCGCTGGTACGCGAAACCTCTAAAATAATTCCGGTAAGAATGCCGCTCACCGCGTTGGGCAAGACCACGAGACGAATGGTTTGCCATCTGGTCGCGCCCATGTTCCAACACGCTTCCCGAAAGGCAAGCGGGACGGCGCGTAAAGACTCGAGGGTGGCGACGATGACCACAGGCAAGGTCATGATTGCGAGCGTGAGGCTGGCGGCTAGAATGCTCGTGCCGAACCGAAAGAAAAGGACAAAGGCGCCAACGCCAAATAACGCGTGCACGATCGACGGAACGCCCGCCAGATTGATGATGGCGAGATTGATCAATCTGGTAAACCAGTTGTCCGGCGCGAATTCGCTAAGATAAACTGCCGCCGCGACGCCCAACGGTACGGAAACCAAAAGCGCTACGGCGACCAACCAAACGGTACCGATCAAGGCAGGGAATATACCGCCCTCCGTCATGCCATTAATCGGATCAGTAAAGAGGAATTCAAAAGAGATCACTGGTGCGCCCTTAACGACTAGGGTGCCAATGATCACGACGACTGGCACAATCAGTACAAGTGTCATTAATGCGAAGAGTGTGCGAAACAGAGCCTCGCGCCGTTTGCTGCGTAGATTATGCTCACTTGCTTGAAACAACCTATCCTCTCAACGTCATTTTCTCGCCACCCCACGCACAGTGAGATCGGCCAGAAGATTGATTACGAAGGTAACCACGAACAATGCGATTCCGATGGTGAACAGGGCTTGATAATGATCAGAACCCACCGCGGTTTCGCCAAGCTCTGCGGCGATGGTGGCGGTAAGTGCTCGCACCGAATCGAAGATGCTGTCGGGAAGATTGATGGAATGCCCACTGGCCATCAAGACGGCCATCGTTTCTCCGAATCCGCGTCCGACCCCAAGAAGAACCGCGCCGAGGAGCCCGTTCTTTGCCGCTGGGATGACCACCTTCAGGGTTACCTGGA
>JAAXGF010000165.1 GCA_012267605.1 Alphaproteobacteria bacterium
TGAGGCACCTGGGCAGTTACCCCGCAGAAATCTCGTTCGGGGATTCGTGGCTGATGATTATGCCTTTCGCGAAAGGAATGTTTTTGTTTCGCCCGGGTCGTGTCGCAAGTTTGAGTACCCATGCAAGCAGGGAATAGTCTTCCTACTGACAACCCTATTTTCGTGCGCGATACGTGGCTACGACGTCCTCAATCGGTGTGGCTGTGATTCCCAAATCAGCCAGGCCAAGCGTGTCAGTACCGACTACAAAATCCCGCCCTGGCGAGTCCTTCATTTTGGGGTCCCGTAAGGCTCTGGGTAAAGACAAAGTTAGTTTATCGCGAGCTTCTGCAATCCACGACGGCAGCGGATCCTTGGGTTTACGCCCGGCCTCTTGGGTAACCATGGTGGCTATTTCGCGCGTTGTCATTTTCCGTGGTCCCCCCAGCTCATAGGTCCGGCCCTTCGTCTGTGGATCCGTAAGAATTCGAACGATCGCTGCGCTCACGTCACCGACGTAGACCGGCTGAAACAGCGGTGGGCCTTCGCGAATCAAAGGCAGTACAGGAGTGTGGCGCGACAAATCGACAATTTGCCTAATGAAACCGCCATCTGTGCCGACGATTAGGCTGGGGCGGATGATGGTCACGTCGGGGAATTTGGTTTTTGCTGACCGTTCGCCGCCCGCCGACGTCCTGGCGTACACAGACCTGGATTTATGGGACGCGCTGATTGTCGATACATGCACCAGGCGCTCCACCTTGTGTGCGGCTGCCGCTTTGGCGATACGGTGGGCGACGACGTCGTTCGTATCGATGAAATCCATGATGTCCTTGGCAACGAGGATGCCGATCAGATTCACGACCATATCCGCACCCTCGACCGCCGCCTCCACTTGCATCGGTTCGCGCGCGTCCACCTTCATGGTCTTAAACGGAGTGTCGCCAACCTGTGAATTGTCCACAAAAACGGTCTCTGGGTTCCGAGAGACAGCACGCACCCGTGCACCAGCGGCGACAAGATGTTTAGCCAATTCGCGCCCCAAAAATCCCGTGCCGCCAAACACCGTGACCAGTTTGCCCTCAAGATTTGGGGCCATGCCATCAGCTGGGGCGATCCCGGCTGATCCACCGGCCGTACGGCCCTTAACTTTCCGTCCCGCGTCCGGGCCAGTAGCGGCTGGCTGTCCACAACTATCGCCGGTTGGGCAATATCTCTCGGCCCACCGCCGCAATGTTCGCGCCCCGTCGCCGGGCACCGGTTCCACGATGGTGCGCGCGGAATCGAGGCGCGCCAAGCGCACCATCCCCCATCTCCGCAAAGTATTGATCCGCCGTACCACCTGCCCTTCGGGCAAACCGAGCGCGGCGCTCAACCGCCCGAAGGTGAAGCGTTCGGACGACAGGCGGCAGACCAAATCCCGCAATACGTCATCGCCTAGAAGTGCCGCTAATTGGTGAATCTCCGTCGCCATGCCAAAAGTCGTCGGGGAGGCGGCACTGTAACCAGGGGGGGGCTCCGCACCCCTTGCAGATGTACCGGCAAAAAGAACTGCTATGGCAACGATAAAATGTTTCATCATCGGAGGCGCTCGCCCGGCGTCCCACGCTAGGCTAACTTACACTATTCAATTAGGATCGTGCCAATCATGCCTTTTTCGGCATGTGTGCTGCCATCCTCGTCGGTGATGTGACAATGAAGATCGTGGAGTTTGCCGGTCGAAACGGGCACGAACCACCATTCAGCAGTCGCCCCCGGATAGACTTCTACCTCGCGAATGGCTCCTTTGATTTCGGCCAAGGTGTGGCCTCCCTCAACGATCTGCACTTTACGCGTGAACACCTTGGCAGCGAGCCCAGGTGACGTGAAATAGTGTTTCGCGTTACTGGGGTTACTCAAAATAAGCTTGTAGAGCCTACCCGTTTCAAACGTGAGGCTGTCGGGTACGAATTTCAAATCCCCGTCGTTGGATCCCAGGTCGACGCGCACTCCGATGGGCTCTTGTTTGGCGAGATTGCCGGCCGGCAAAGCTGGAGTCGCGATAGCAACCCCAAGAAAGACGATCGTTAGGCCGGCAAAGAAATTCTTCTGCACGGAAACTCGCTCCAATGTACGAGGTGAACGGCGCGATTTACGGATTCAATCGTCTCGGCCGTAGTTGTCCTCGAAGCGGACGATGTCGTCTTCGCCGACGTAGGCCCCGCATTGTACTTCGACGATCTTAAGCGGTAACACACCCGGGTTCTCTAGCCGGTGTTTCGCGCCAATCGGAATATAGACGGACTGGTTTTCACTCAACAGCGTGACCTTGTCGTTACAAGTTACCCGAGCTGTACCCTCGATGACGACCCAGTGCTGGGCACGATGATGATGCATCTGATACGACAACAATGCTCCGGGCTTAACGATTATCTCCTTGATCTTAAATCGGTTGCCTTCTAGCAGGATCGAAAACGATCCCCAGGGACGATGGTCGGTCAAATGGTTGGTCGCTTCAATCCTCTGGCGAACCTTAAGGGCGTCGACCAATTTTCCCACCCCGGCGCTGGCGCGGCGATCGGCGACTAGAACTGCATCCGCTGTTTCGACAACCACCAGGTCGGAAATCCCGACACAGGCTACGAGGCGCCGATCGGAACGCACCAAGCTTCGTTCGCTGCTCTCCAACATAACGTCCCCCTGCGTCAGGTTGCCGTCCGGATCCTTCTCGCAGATTTGCCACAATCGATCCCACGAGCCCACGTCGGACCAACCGATGTCCACCGGAATGACAACGACCTTTTTCGACCGTTCCATAACCGCCTTGTCGACGGGAAGGGCGGGGACTGCTTCATATTCCTGCTTGGGTACGCGAAACGGTCGTGCATCGGAGTCAGCGTTGGCCACGGCGTCGCGCACCTTTATCAAGACGTCCGGCGCGGTGCTTTCCATTTCATTCAGAAATTCCCGGGCCGACAAGACAAACATGCCGCTATTCCAATAGCTATCACTATCACCGGCGGCGATAATTTTCTCGGCCTCTTCCCGATCGGGTTTCTCGATGAAGCTATCGACAATGAAAGTGCCGTCCTCGCCATCGAATGGCGCGCCGCGCCGGATATAACCGAAGCCGGTATCTGGCTCGAGGGGCTCGACGCCGAAAGTTACAAATTTTCCGGCCTCGGCGGCGCGTTTCGCGATCTCCAAACTGGCGGTCAATGCACCGGTTTTGGAGATTACGTGATCGGCTGGAGTGATCCAAAGTATCGGATCTTCGAATCGCTCCAGCGCGTATATTGCCGAAAGGGCGACGGCAGCGGCGGTGTTGCGTCCGGTTGGCTCGGCCAACACATGGCGCGCGAATTCGGGAGCGACCTCACCGAGCTGGTCGAGCACCGAAAAGTAATGTGTATCTGTCGTTACCGTGACCACGTGGTCCGCGCTGGCGACGGCCAAGGCCCGGCGCGCTGCCTTCTGCAGAAGGGAATCTTCGCCGGTCAACGGCAGCAGCTGCTTGGGATAGAATTCGCGGCTGGTTGGCCACAAACGCGATCCCACCCCACCGGCGAGGATAACCGGAATAAAAGTTGCCATGATCGCCGTTATCCCAGTCCCCGATTACCTGGTCAAGGGGAACGTGAATTTCACGCTGCCTTACGGTGCTGATCAGGATGATTTGGTGGAGCCGACGGGCGCGGCGTTGAAGGTTGGAGTGAGTGGGACGCAGTGGTAGGTGCGAGGTACGCTTCCCGTCGCTAGGGTAGCATGAGTTGTGGTGCTACCCCGACTTCCGCAACTCGGCACGCGTTTCGGCTAATGTGACGATTTTCCGGCCCGGAAAGTGGCGGATTTCCGGGCTTTGCTTCTCCAGAACGGCGTGTAGTGCCGACCTACCCCCTTGATCTGGCTGGCAAAGCACCGGACGCTTTGCCCATGTTCGTGCGCTGCAAGAGACGCTTCAAAGACGGCAAGGAGCACCGCTACTGGAGCGTGGTGGAGAACGTCCGGGTCCGCGGCCGCCGGGTCGTTCAGCGCCACATTCTCTATCTCGGCGAGATCAACGACAGCCAGCGCGCTGCCT
>JAAXGF010000295.1 GCA_012267605.1 Alphaproteobacteria bacterium
TGAGGCACCTGGGCAGTTACGCCGACGCAAGTAAAGCTCGCATCCATCAAGGGTTCAGAATTTAGCGGCGTCCCGGGTTTACCGGGGCGCCGCAAACTTTTTCAAACGTTCCGTTCGAAAATGCGCGCAGGCGAATGTCGGCTGTTATGGCACAGCCAGAGCATTTGTTTGCAGTGTGTAAGAATATTCCGGATGGATTCGCCGACCGCGTGCAAATTCCTATTGGGCCTAAGGTTGCCGTTCGTCCTGACATTTTGCGGAAAATTTATTACCATGGCGTGAGCCGGAGAGGTTGATGGGAACCGCCGGCTCATGCGTACGCAATGACTGATACGAATCGGAAACTTCCTTCCCGCGCGTCGCGCGCCGAGGTGAACGCGTTTCTCGAGCGGGTCGCGGCGACGCCGGCGCGTCAGCCTTCGGGCGGACGAGGGCGTCTGGTGTTTGCTCTTGACGCTACCGCGAGTCGCGAGCCCACTTGGGATCGTGCCTGTGAAATCCAGGGCCGCATGTTTAGCGAAACTGCCGCCCTCGGAGGGATCGAAATCGCGCTCGTATATTACCGGGGATTCGGAGAATTCAGCGCATCTGAATGGTTGTCTGATTCAGCGACCTTGGTTCACCGAATGACTGCCGTCTCTTGCCTCGGTGGGCGAACCCAAATCGCCAAGGTATTGAATCACGCCATCGCGGCCACGCGAAAGAAAAAGATCAATGCGCTCGTGTTCGTCGGCGATTGCGCGGAAGAGCCGGTGGACGAGCTTTGTCATCTGGCGGGCGAGCTCGGATTGCTCGGCGTACCGGTTTTCATTTTCCATGAAGGCAACGATCCGGGTGCGGCCCGAGCCTTTCGGCAAATTACGCGGCTCACGAACGGCGCGTATTGTGCTTTCGATTCGAGCAGCGCCGATCAACTCCGCGATCTCTTAAGCGCGGTGGCCGTATTCGCGGCGGGGGGTCGGCGGGCGCTTCAAGATTACAGCCAGCGCGCCGGCGGAGAAGTGCGGCGAATCGCACGGCAGATAAAATAAGCCCGGTGGTTTACAAATATTTGCAGGGTGATATCGCCCGAGTGATATAGGACAAACTAAGCAGGAATTACGATCAAGGAGTCTCCTCGTGGCCATCGGGTATCTGATTCTTGGGGTGGGTTTGCTCGCGGCGGCTATGTTGCTGGCGCGTTGGTTCGTTCCGGCAAATCCGGCCACTGTCGCGCGCGCCGTCAAATGGGTGGCCCTCGTCTTGATTGGCTTGATCTTCGCTTTCCTGCTGCTGACCGGCCGAGCGGGGCCAGCCCTCGCGCTGGCCGGCGCCGTGCTCATGCTTTACCGAGGGTTGCGAGGCCTGCCATACCAGATGGCGGCGCAGGCCCCTCCCTCGCCGGGCCAATCGTCCGAAGTCGAGAGCGAATATCTGAAGATGGAGCTGGACCACGATTCTGGCGTCATGAACGGGCGCATCCTGAAAGGCGCTTTCGCGGGTCGCGAACTGTCTGACTTGAATTTGGAGGACCTGCTCAAATTGTTCGATGAGCTAACGCGTTGCGACGAACCGTCGGCCCGTCTACTCGAATCCTATCTTGATCGGGGGCCATACCCGGACTGGCGCGAGGAAATGACTCGAAGGGGCGCAGCCGCCTCGCCGGGAAAGATCCATATGACCCGCGAAGAAGCGTGTGAAATTCTTGGCGTTGACGCGAACGCGCCGGCCGAAGAAATTAAGGCTGCCCATCGTCGCTTGATGAGCGTCAACCATCCCGATCGCGGCGGCTCCAGTTACTTGGCGGCAAAGATAAATCTGGCAAAGGAGATTTTGCTTGGCGCTTGATCCGATGGCGGGGGACTATCCACGATGGTCAACATTGTGCCCCGCAAGTTCGCCCGCGACTTCGCCTGGGCGATGGGTTATACTTTCGCGCGCTAACGTTCTTCACTATTTTCCATTCCGTTTCGGCCGGCCCGAACTCGGCCATTCAAACTAGCAAACTATCCACTCAGCTCATGACTCGACAGATTCGCACGGCCGTATTTCCGGTTGCCGGTTTAGGGACCAGGCTGTTGCCGGCAACTAAGGCCCTGGCAAAGGAAATGTTGACAGTGGTTGACAAGCCATTGATCCACTATGCGGTCGAGGAAGCTCGGGCAGCAGGGATCGACCGATTCGTGTTCGTCACCAGCCGCGGCAAATCCGTGATTGAGGATCATTTTGACTTCGCCTATGAGCTAAACCAGACGCTGGACGCGCGAGGAAAGAAAGAGGCCATAGAATCGCTGGCGGACTGGTTGCCGCCTGCCGGTCACGTGGCTTATACCCGCCAGCCATCCCCGCTCGGTTTAGGGCACGCAATTTGGTGCGCGCGCCACCTAGTCGGCAACGAAACATTCGCGGTTATTTTACCCGACGATCTGGTGCTCTCGAAAACACCTTGTATGAAACAGCTCATCGACGCCCATGCCTGCACCAAGGGGAATGTCGTTGCCGTTATGGAAGTCCCCCGTGAACAAACAAATCGATACGGTATTCTCGCGGTCGGCGATGACGACGGACGATTAGCGGAAGTCAAGGGTCTGGTTGAGAAACCCGCTCCTGAAGATGCGCCCTCGACACTATCTATTATCGGCCGCTACATACTTTTGCCGGAGATTTTCACTGAGCTCGGGCGCTTCGAACGGGGTGCCGGCGGCGAAATCCAAATCACCGATGCCATAGCGAGAATGATTGGGGTCGCGCCCTGCCACGGATTGCGGTTCGAAGGAGAAAGATTTGATTGTGGTGACGGTTTGGGCTTTGTTCGGGCCAACATCGCGTTTGCTTTGGCTCGGGCCGACATGCGACCAAAGTTGGAAGAATTCATTCATCAGCGTCTATGACGCATTTCCATCACATCATTGATATGGAATAGGCTAAGCGATGCGAATAGCGATGATCGGTACGGGGTACGTGGGACTCGTTTCCGGGGTTTGTTTTTCCCAGTTTGGCGTCGATGTCGTATGCGTGGATAACGACACGGACAAAATAGACCGGTTGAAACGCGGCGAGATACCGATCTTCGAGCCGGGTCTGGAAGATTTGGTCACCGACAATATAAAGGCCGGGCGGTTGTCGTTTACGGCAGATATTGAATCGGCAGTCAAGTCATCCGATGCCGTGTTCATCGCCGTCGGCACACCGACGAGGCGCGGTGAAGGGCACGCCGACCTTACGTACGTATACGCGGCGGCGAAGGAAATCGCGGGGGCGCTAAATGGATATACAGTCGTCGTCACAAAATCGACGGTACCGGTGGGGACGGGACGTGAAGTGGAGCGTATTATTCGCGAAGCGCGCCCGGAAGCGGATTTCGACGTCGCATCAAACCCGGAATTCTTGCGTGAGGGAAGCGCAATCAACGATTTTATGCGCCCGGACCGGGTCGTCGTAGGGACCGAATCGCCTCGCGCACGTGCCGTTCTTTCGGCTCTCTACAGGCCGTTGTTCCTGATTGAAACGCCGGTGCTATTTACTACCTTGGAAACGGCCGAGGTCACAAAGTATGCATGCAACAGTTTCTTGGCGACCAAGATTACTTTTATCAATGAAATCGCTGATTTGTGCGAGCGTGTTGGGGCTGATGTGCACGACGTTGCACGGGGAATTGGTCTTGACGGACGCATCGGGCGAAAATTCTTGCACCCCGGCCCCGGCTACGGTGGGAGCTGCTTCCCCAAGGACACACTAGCTTTCGTGCGAACCGCTCAGGAATACGGTGTACCCTCACGGATCGTCGAAGCTGTGGTGGAAGTAAACGATAAGCGTAAGCATCGCATGGTGGAAAAGATCATCAGTGCTTGTGGCGGTAGCGTGAAAGGCAAGACCATTGCCGTGCTCGGCGTGACGTTCAAGCCGAACACGGATGATATGCGGGAGGCGCCTAGCCTCGTTATCTTGCCCGGACTGCGGGAAGCTGGCGCGACGATTCGCGCTTTCGACCCCGAAGGTATGGACGAAGCAAAGCCAATCCTGGGCGATATCGTTTGGTGCACTGATTCGTACAATGCCATGGAGGGGGCGGATTGTTTGGTCATCCTTACCGAATGGAACGAGTTTCGCGCACTGGATCTCCAACGAATGAAGGACCTCTTGCGGGATTCAACGATTATCGATTTACGTAATATTTACGAGCACAGTGATATGGAAGCCGCGGGCTTCCAATATTTTTCAGTTGGACGCGGAACGGAGCGCCCGGCCCGCGATTCGTGAGGGATAATGGCGAATTGTCATCGGTTTCATCACAGCGTGCTGCGCGAATATGACGTGCGCGGCATCGTCGGTGAGACTCTCGGAACAGAGGATGCCAGGGCATTGGGTCGCGCGTTCGCCACCATCGTGGGCCGCGAATTAGGCGGAAATCGCATTTGCGTCGGCTGGGATGGTCGCCTGTCCTCGCCTGATCTTGTCTCGGCGCTGGTCGAGGGGCTCGTGGCCTCGGGCGCCGAAGTCTTGAGAATCGGCTTGGGCCCCACGCCGATGCTTTATTACGCCGTTCACGCGCTTTCGGCCGATGGGGGCATCATGGTCACGGGTTCTCATAACCCCACAGACCAGAACGGCTTCAAGATGATGATCGGCAAGAAGGGTTTTTTTGGCAATTCAATCGTGGTTTTGGGAAAATTGGCGGAATGCGCCGATTTTGCTTCCGGGCATGGAAGCGCGTCAGATGTCAAGGTGATCGAAGATTATGTCGATCGATTGGCCGCCGATGCCAATTACGCCGGGCGGCCGCTTTCGATCGCCTGGGACGCGGGGAACGGTGCCGCCGGCGAAGTCATGTCTCGACTAACCGCCCGCCTCCCCGGGCGACACATTCTGCTGAACGAAAATATCGACGGAACGTTTCCCGCCTATCACCCCGATCCGACGGTGGTCGAAAACCTCGAACAGCTTATCGCATCGGTACGCACGAATGGTTGTGACATGGGGGTCGCGTTTGATGGCGACGGTGATCGAATCGGCGTCGTCGACGAACATGGCCGTGTGTTATGGGGAGATCAGCTGATGGTCATTTTTGCCGCGGATGTTCTCAGCAGGCGCCCCGGAGAGACAATCATCGCCGACGTCAAGGCCAGCCAAGTGTTGTTCGAAGAAATTGCCCGCCTCGGTGGGAAACCGCTGATGTGGCGAACCGGGCATTCCCTGATCAAGTCGAAAATGGCGGAAACACGGAGTCCCCTTGCCGGCGAGATGAGCGGCCATATTTTCTTCGCCGACGGCTATTTTGGGTTTGACGACGCTCTCTACGCCAGCGTGCGACTGCAATCGATATTGGCACGCGGTGACGATAGCCTAGGGGCCCTCCGCGATCGGCTTCCCTCGGTAGTGAATACGCCGGAACTCCGGTTTTCCTGCGAAGAATCTCAGAAATTCGATATTGTCGCGGACGTTCGCACTCGTTTGGAAGCCGATGGTGCGGATTTTTCCGATGTCGACGGTGTGAGGGTCAACGCGCCTGACGGTTGGTGGTTGCTGCGGGCATCGAACACGGAGGCGGTTCTCGTTGCCCGGTGCGAGGCGTTTTCCGACGAAGGACTCGCCCATTTAAAATCTGATCTCGGAAACCACCTGCGCAAAAGCGGCATGGAACTCCCGACGTTCTGAATTTAGTCGGCCCAGACCAAGATCAGAGTTAGGATGCTTGCGAGAGAGCACTTTGAAGCAGCGCTGCCGCGCATACTTACTTGAGCGAATGCGTGGCTCTCCACGATCGATCGCAGACCGGGGGGTAATGGTTGCGTATGGAAACTCTCAGAAAACTACTGGATGATCCACAGAGGGGCGCTGGGAAAGTTTTTGCCCTAATAATTCAATTTCTGATTGTGTTATCGTTGATAACATTTTCTATGGAAACTCTCCCGAATTTAAATGATGAACTAAACGCACTCTGTATTACATAGAGGTAATTACTGTCGTAATTTTTACAGTTGGACACTTCTAAAAACCT
>JAAXGF010000190.1 GCA_012267605.1 Alphaproteobacteria bacterium
GTTGCGGAAGTCGGGCTAAAATCATCAAGCCTGCCGCGGCGCAAGGCATCGGCAACATCTGATTTGGCGGCACACTAACGCTGAATTGTTGCGGCCTTATCCGAGAACGCAGCGACGAATCGATCCAACCCGGTGAAAAGAAGCTCCACGCTATACCCGGCTAAGAAGGCTAGCGCCAAAGGCTGCAAATTCTCGAGTGCCGGGAGTGATTGATCTGAAGGGTCAAAAAACCAACCGACAGCGATCCCCGCAAGCATACCGAGCGGCCAGCGTAGCCGGTAACGTATTGGAGATTCTTCCGAATACGTCATTTCGCGGAGTTCACGGCTAAGCGTTCGCAGAATATACGCGAGGGCTCCCAAAAGGCCATATATCAGCGGAAACACGTAGGACGACATGGATTTAATGATCGATTCCGCGGTGGCCAGAAGAATTTGAGAAGTGAATTCGATAACTTCAAAATACTCACCTTCATGGTGGATGTCGTGAACGGAATTATAGTTTTCCCCGTTCTTCCCCGGCTCAATTTGAGCGCGCGGTATGAAAATCCAGGAGTCTAACAGGTATAATTTTGAGTTAATCTCTTTCTTTATTTCTCTAATAGCTAGTGATTCGATCTCGGTGTCTTTGCGAATTTCATGTAAAGTTGATCGTTTTTCCCTTAATAACGTTTTGAGGGATCTAACATCGTCTTCGGAAGACGGATCGTTTTTTGTATCGAGTGAGGACAATAATTTTTTCTGTTCGAGCCTCGCCACTTGCTTGCTTTCGGATTCTATCAATTCATCCAGTTCGTTTTCTCTCGCGTGGCCTGCGACGATATTCGTTCGGTGTTCGGCCATCTGAACACGAAGATCACCGATTTCAGCAACCAAATTGGCTCCGATAAGCCAGTAAATCTGCAGGGCGACCAACAGGAGGAGAATGACGATGGTACACACTGCGTAAATCGCCACGGCCTTTTTTGCCTGTGGTGCGGCTTGAATGCTTTCCGTTGTGACGGGGTGTACAGCTGCTGCCAGTCTTTGAAAGGCCATCCAAAATGCTTTTTCTTTATTGGGGTCGGATTCCAACTCAGTGCAACTCTCGGCGCTGGTGGTAACAATTTCCAAATCGTTGGGTTCGATGGAAATACCGTTTCGCGTCGCGAAATAAGCGAGGTGCTGAGCTTCGACCAAAGCGGTCTGCAGCCTATGGTGGTGTTCTTCTTTTGGCCCGCGAGGCGGCTCATTTGGCTCGCCGTGTTCTATTCCGGACCGTACGGCCTTAAACACGTTACCTTTCCCGCCCACCTGTTCAATTCTAATGTTTGGTCGTACCGCCGACCCCAACCGCTTCCCTATGGAGGGTGACGGTTTCCGGATAGGACGGGAACCAAACCTTATTGAGGTCGTGGTTTACGTACGACCTCCTCCCTCGGAGAGGTTAGCATAGGCATCCGCGCAGTGGAACAGCCGCGTCAGTCACCGAATTTAATAGTAAATTTCTTGGCGCGACGGAAACTCAGTGAGCAAGGGTGATGTCGTAGCGCGCCAAAACCAACAAGAGTATGGCGAATGCTAGCCATAAACTGCCAAGCATACCGCCGGTGCCCGCCATGGCTTGTCGCGCCCGTTCTGGCCCTCCAGCAAGAGCGCGTTTTTCAAAAAAATGCCACGCCGGTATAAAAGTAATGAAGATGAACGCTAGCCAAATTCGGATATTTTGATCGTCTGACAAGCAGCTGATAGCGCCAAACCCCAATCCGAGAGCCACTAACATAGTTAGAAGTCCCTTTGCATTCATTCTTCGGTCTCCCAATCCATCGTACCCGTGGCGACGAAATTCAAATTAAGCCAGTCAATGGATGGCAAGGTCACAACAGTGAGCCTACGCTAGCCAATTTGATTCAATATGCAATCGCAATATGTGCCACGGAACTTCATATTGCGTTGAACAATTTGGCAGGCGAAGTTGAGAATGTGGCGGCGTAGTCTTTCGAAGGACCGCAATACCCCGGAATTGCCAGGCGGAGCTGAATCCGCAGACCGCTTTACCGGCGATGAGGCTTACGTGAACAGGGTGAGGGTTCACCTCCGCCCCTATATGAAGCCCAGTGCCATTCCAAATAAAAGGAAGGACACGATCACGGTTAACGCGACGATCGCATAATTAAGGCGGGTTTCCATAGCATCCACCCGCTTTCGCAGTTGATGCAATTCATACGGGTCGACCATCACTACCCTCTCCAAATCGCATGCGCAAACAAGGCCGGACGGCACGCGCGATAGCCGGGCAGCAGGGTATCACATCAGAGATCTGGCCAGAAAAGAAAAACCTAAAAACCAGCAGCGTAAGTCATTAAGTCGGGACATCAGCATTCTTACCCGATTCGCCGCTGCCTTAGTGATCTACGGTCAATTTTTCGCAATTGACCATAACCCATGGGAATCCTCGCCAATGCATTCAGACGGCCGCTTTCCAGTCGATCGTCGCGAAAATAAGGTGGTAGTGCTCGAAGCGTCCCGTACGTCCATGCATAATTTTACTAGCGTTGCACGCGTGGAGGAGGCTGGTCAGTATGATTCACAGGCACAGCCCGGGGCCTCTTCGCAGGTTTCCGATTTGCTAATACAACTGTCGCCACATGGCTGTTTTCCTGGGCATACTTTGCAACACTGACTCATGCCGTTTGCACACGCGGCTATTCCTACGGCCAGCAACATTACGAAAATCAGCCGCAAACAAATTCTCCCGGTGATTCGGCTATCCTGTTCAACTCTGTCCCTCTTCAAATTTGCTTTCACCCATAAACAGTTGCTCAATATCGCGGCGCATCGTACCGACAATCACTCACACCTGTTTTCCTCTGGGCAGCCCATTAGCAAGAAATATAGCAATGGCAAAACACTTGGTTCTATACGCCACTCGGAATCATTTCCCGAATAATTTGCTTGAAGGTTTCTCTCAAGCCATCCTTCTCCGGCGTTCAGTCTCCAAGCTCCAGATGGGGTATAGACCCTTTTTCTGCCAGCCATGAGCAGAAGTAGTTTATGTAGTTGGTCCCCCGGATAGATTTCACGCGTCTGAAATTCAATAAAATTTCGAATATCACTTAGTTTTTTCCAATTTCCGTCTTTCAACGCGCACAATATGAGAAAGCGATCTTTTCCGACCTGCCCACGTACCATGCGTTCCCACCAAATCTTATTTTCCTCCGTGTCTGGCAATCGAAAAATTCTTCCCAAATTTCCGAAGATGTTCACTTCGTCAAACGGTCGCTCTCCGGGGACAATGATCTCCTCATCGCCGTAGTCAGGATACCCGTCACCAGCTTCAGCGGGATAATCTTGAAATACGAGAAAAACCGCGACAAATGTTCTTAGCCACCAGCCCACCGTCGGCTCCCCGTTGCATTACGCTATTTTACATGGTGTCATTCGCCGTAGAGAAAAGACCATGGGTCTGTTCCACTACTCTACCTCCTAATCCCGCGACCAAAAAAATTCATAACGCCACGACCCATTTGCAACTTAGTTGATGGCCGTGAACGCAGTATGAGCTGTTACTAACAGGCCGAATGGCTTTCAAAAAATTGGCGTTATCGGTCCGTCCTCAGCAACTATTTCAGTGCTCTGAATTCGGTTTTTTTCCACACGTGAAAGTTTTAATATACTTTTCCGTACGTTGAAATAATGGAACGGAGCGAGTGCGCCGTGTCAGCTCGGCGTGTCAATTTCAGGGAAGGCTGCACGTTCTGTTTGAGTTTGCTGGAAGGGGGCTAGCTATGAGAGTCAATGCCGACGAAATTCATGGTGATCAAAATCCGATACCACCCGCTGAAGCCCATATCTCGCGGCAGAGCCGGGAGGTGGCTCCGCCCCCTAGTGATCCCACGGCGCCGGACCTGTCATATCTCGGGCGGGCCATAGCCCATATGCGCCAAGGAAATCTTGCCCTAGTGAAAGAGGCGCTGGAGTCTTTCTTCGAGACCTTTGCCAAGGTCGTTCAGGACAACCCAACCAATTGCATTGAACCCGCGGACCTGGTGCGGCTTGGTGAGCTTGCAGCTGCGGCCCGGGCGGGCAGGTTACCTCCCAACGACCTCGAACTGCTCCGCCTCGGTGCCGCGGCCCGCCGAAGCGGTAAAGCTGTGGGTGCCGTTTATTCATTCTTCTTGAAATTGGATCCCTATGGAATGTTCGCCCAGATCAAGCGTGCCGGGCTACGAGCATTTCAGCCATTGGTGGGGCCGGTGCTCGTCGTTGAGGGCGATGCGGTGCGTGACGTATTGAGCCGTCATGACGAGTTTACCGTGGACCCATACGGCGCCGAGATGGTCAAGACTATGACGCCGGAGCACAACGGCGTTCCCGGTCGGCCGGGACTCAATACGTTCATTCTGAGCACCGATGACGCGTCAGTCTACGAACCCGACAAGAAACTCCTCATTTCGGTCGTCAGCCGTCGGGACGCTCGCCATATTCGCCCGTTGCTGCGCGAGGATTGCTGGCGTCGCGTCGGCGCATCCATCCACGCTGCGCGGGCATCCGGCATTAGCGAGATCGACGTGGTGACATCCGTCGCCCGATTCGTTCCGGTCACCATGGGCCGACTTTACCTAGGAGTCCCATCCCAGTCGAGGTCCAAACCCTTTGAGTTGACCGGCGACATGTTGAGCTATTATGGCGATGAACTCAAAGGGGGGCCGGATGGCATGACACCACTGCCTGGCACGAGTCTGTCGAGCGGAGACGGGTTGGTGCCAGACGAGGCCACTATGTATCGGTGGATAAAGACTGCCTTCGAATGCTTTTTCAACAACGTCCAGGCTGACCCCAAGGTGCAGGAGGAAGGTTTCCGCAGCTGCAGGCAACTGCTCTGTCTGCTCCTGAAGGAAATCGCCGAACTAAAGCCTTTGCTCCAGAATGGCGCACGTCGCGCCTCGCTTGGCCGGGAACCCAGGCGCGGCCAAGTGCGCAACACCATGCTGACTAGATTACTACATCGCCAGCTCAAACGAGTGTGTGAGAGTATC
>JAAXGF010000224.1 GCA_012267605.1 Alphaproteobacteria bacterium
AGCCAAGTATGGGCGGATACCGGCGTCTGATGCGACGGGCCAATGGGACACTAAGAGTGCACGGCTGCCGGCGTAGAAAAATGCCTTGGCCAAGCCCGAGAGACCCTCTGCGCCAGACCGGTCCCCAGCGGCGGTATTGCAGGCCGAAAGCACCACCCAATCAGCGTCTAAGGCGAGATGACGGGCGATCTCGCTGGCCGTCAATAGGCCATCGTCCTCGTCCGTGGCCACATCGGGGGGCGTCAATGCCAGGGCTGGTTCGTGCACGCCTCCGATATCGCCAGCCACCAAGCCGTGCGTGGCGAAGGCGATTACACGGACATTCGACAAATCGGCGTTTCGGACATTCGACTCGGAAGCCTCGCTTGCAAGCAGCAGTTCCCCGCCGCCGAGGCTTTTAGCCATGGCCTTCAACTCGACCTCGGTGTCGGGCAACGGTGAGAGTCGGCGTATGGCGTCGACGTCGGCTCTATTGCCCCGGTAGAGGCTAGTGCCATCGAGCCCTCGGGTACCGCCAGCTTTTCCCTTGAAGGAGGGGTTGCCGATGCCGTGAAAGGGAATCAATGCGCGGGCGTTGGCCGCGAACTCACGCAAAGCGCGAAGCGATGAGATTGATGGAAGAACCGTCAACGCATAATGCCGTGCTAGCCAAGGCACATCACGATATCCCGAGATGTCCTCTACAGGCGCGTTGGGCTTCTCGGTTACGAGTACGCCCAATGGCAAGCTCTGCAGGCCGCCGTCGGGGACCACAAATACGTGACGGGCATCGGCCAATAACGATGCGGCCGGCGCAAAGATTCGCTGATAAAGATCGAATGCTGCCGTGGTTTCGAAGGGTGGGATATCAGTCAACCGTCTGATTCGAATTCCGGTTGGGTCTAACATTGCCCTAAGATTCGTCACTGCTGCGTCAAGTTCCTGCCGACCGATTTCCAGTCGGAATAGTTCTGCCCGATCGGACCTAAGGCCAAACAGGAACAATTCATTGTTCGCGGTCAGCCATGACAGTACCGCCTCGTCAGGATTGAGCAATGCCTGGGTCTCGTTCAGTGGCACCGGCTGTGGGTTGGCGATTTCGGCATATTTGGGAAAGTTTTTCGCAAGGCTCTGGTCCAATATCGCAAGCTGTCCATCGGTGTCCGACAGTTCCCGACGCAAATTCGATTCGGCCTGTTGGTCGCGTGCGCTCGATGGTCGACTTGCCGCGTTGACGAGCGCCGATTCTATTGCGCTCAAACGGTCCGCCAATCGCTGTCGCTCGCGCACTGCCGCCGCAAGAGAGTCGCCGCCGGCGGCGAAGCGCGCCGCCATGTTGGCGACCGCCTGTGCCGTGCGCGAGGCTCGGGCCCTTTGCCCGATTTCAAACGCTTCGGCCGTCAATGACGCACGCCGCTCGGGGAATTCTCCGATGATTAGTTCGGCAAGCCGTACGTGGCGCAGAAACGCGAAGCGATTGGCTTTCGACTCGGCCACGCCATCCGCCGAGCGCCGGCCACTGGACCGGTCAGCGCGTTTGGCGAGGATGGCCACCGCCTCACGGATACCGCTGAACGCCTCTTCGTACCGCCCTTGTTCACTATGCATGGCCGCCATATTGTTCAAACTTACGGCGACATCGCGGTGGTCGTTACCAAGGGCGTTGCGCCGGATTTTCAGTGCACGTTTGTACAACGGTTCCGCTTCGTCGTGCTGGTCGCGATTGTCCTGCAACGAGGCGAGGTTGTTTAGTATGGTCGCAAGGTAAGGATGTTCGGGGCCGAGTACCCGTTCGACGATTGAGATAGCCTGGTCATAGAGTGGCCTTGCCGCATCATATTGGTGCCGGCTATCGTACAGCAGTGCCAGATTATTGAGACTTTCGGCCACGTCAGTATGGTCGGACCCTAGAACGCTTTCCCGGATGGACAACGCTCGCTCGAGAAGCGGCTCCACGGCATCCTGGCGATCGGTCGACTGATAGAGTGCGGCCAAGTTATTGAGGCTGTTGGCTACCCTGGCGTGATCCGGCCCAAGCGCAGATTCCATGATCGCCAAGGCTCGCTCGTATAGTGACTCGGCCTCGTCGTACCGGGCCTGATCTTCATAAAATCCGGCTAGGTTATGTAGGGCGGTGGCGACATCCGGGTGGTCCAAACCATAAACCTTCTCCCGAATGTCCAATGAGCGCGCATAATATGACTCAGCCTCTACAAAGCGGCCTTGGAAACTGTAAAGCGCAGCCAGATTATTGATCAGAATCGCGATGTCCGGGTGCTCGGGTCCCACTACCTTTTCCCACGCGGCGAGTGATTCTTTGTACATTGACTCGGCCGCCGAGAATCGGCCCTGGCTGTCATAAAGCAAGGCGAGATTATTCAGGCTCTGGGCCGTATCGGGATGGTCGGGGCCTAGGGCTTTTCGGCGGATGGCTAGCGCCCGGTCGTAGAGGGATTCCGCAGCGTCGTAGTGGCCAAGGAAAACGTACAAAGCGGCCAAATTGTTGAGGCCCCCGGCAACCTGTGGATGGTCGGAGCCAAGCGCCTTTTCGTTGATCGCCAGGGCACGTTTGTAGAATTGCTCGGATTCGCCGTAGCGGCCCAGGGAGTCGTATAGGAAGGCAATATTGTTGAGGCTTTGAGCGACATCCGGGTGGTCAAGACCTAGGGTGGTCTGCCGGATAGTTAGCGAGCGTTCGTAGAGCGCCTCAGCGTCAGTATAGCGACCTAGGCTTTCGTAGAGCGCGGCCAGATTGTTAAGGGTATTTGCAACCCGCGGATCTTCCGGGCCGAGGATCGCCTCCCGGATCGATAACGCGCGGCGATACAACGGCTCGGCCTCCGCGTAGCGTCCCTGATTATCGTACAGTGCGCCGAGGTTATTGAGACTTTGAGCGACGTCCGGGTGATCGGTGCCGAAAGTGGTCTCTCGAATCGCGAGGGCCCGTTCGTACAAATCCTCCGCTTCGTCGTATTGGCCAGTGTCCCTGTAGTGGGCCGCCAGGTTGTTGAGACTGTTCGCGACACCCGGGTGGTCAGAGCCCAGAACCGATTCCCTGATCGTCAAGGATCGGCGATACAAGGGTTCCGCCTGTTCATACTTTCCTTGGACACTGTAAAGCGTTGCCAGATTGCCAAGCAGCGTCGCGACATTGGGATCGTTTGGACCAAGGACGCCCTCCATGACCTTCAAGAGCTTTTCCGCTTGCTCCGCGGCTTCCGCGTATTGCCCCTGTTCGTAGAGTTCGACCAATTTCTGATTCAGCGCCGCCGCTTCGGCCCAATGGATCAGCGGCAGGTTCGGATTCGGCAGCCAAACAGATCGGCCAAAGAAGGAGAGGAGTAGGGCGATGATCCTTGGCGCTAGGAACATTTGTCTTTGAGGATGCGCGCGATATCTTCGATACTCGAAATTTCTACAATCGATTCGGGATCGAGTTCCCGATTCAATGCCTCTTCGATCGCGATGATGATGCGCAAACGGGCGATGCTGTCCCAGAGGTCGACGGAATCGATTGACGCGTCATCCGAGATTTCGCTTGGATCAACTTCGAGCGCCTTCGCCAATAGATCCCTTGCGTCGACAGCAGTCATCGGTGGGGTGACGTTTTCCGCGCTCGCCATTCGCGGCGCAACAAACCAAATACAAGCTGGTCGATTCGACCTCCGGTGACCGACTTTAGGTGCTCCCGCAACACACCTTCGCACGTAAAACCCTGAGCCTTGTAGTTGAACACCGCGGGAAAATTGCGTGCGAAGGGCTTGCCCCAAACCTTGTGTATAGCCAGGCGTTCGAACAAAAAATCGAGGATCGCCGCACGCGTCTCGATGACGACGCCCTTTCCCCAATAGTCGCGTTCGCCGATGACGACGTTCGTTATCGCGGTAGCTTGGCGAATGTCGCAAAGCACCGAGTAAAATCCGATGTGACAGTTTCCTTTTTTGTGAAAATGCCGAGTCCAAACAACACTTTGTTGTCAAATCTTTGAACATACCTTACGAACTCTTCGCGCTTTACCTCACGAACCGGAAGGTTGAGAGTTTGAATGACCTCGGGATCGCCAGTCCAGGCGATAAATTGATTGGTGACGTCGGCGGGTGTCATTGAGCGCACGAAGAACCGAGAGGTTTCCAGGCACAGAGGCTGCCCAAGCTGCCATGACATGGCGGTGCATTTCATTTCGGTAAACCGGCTGACGCAAAACGAAAGAGTGACTCAAACCCGCGCGGCGTCTTGGATGGGGGTACCGACCAGGCTATGAAGGATCGACCTCTTTGTTGCGCTCCCAAATCCCCACGCCGTCGCGGATATGACACTCTAATGGGTCTTCCTCATGGCCGAGTTGGGCGCCTTCACTATAGGTTTTCCCCTCGTAATGACAGAGGATGGGAGAGGGGATGGAGATTTCCGATGGGGCGAGGGAGGTGTCGTGGCCAATGGTATCCGAACCGTCAGAATCTGGTTCGGCTTCAACCACGCCGCTTTCCATTGTAATCAAACTGTCGGTCAAGACGATCCCGGCAAGCGCACCGCCGAGCAAAACGATTGCCAAGACGCTCGAGACAAAGCTGGTATTCATATCGTGTCTCCGACGATGCGAGTTTCCTTTTCGGTTGGGCAGGATAGCGTGGTGCGCGTCGAAAGCGCAACAACCGCGTGGACTGTTGTTCGCGCGGAATTGACGTTAGCTGGTGAGGCGTCGATTGCTGATATGCAATGTAGTCGAAGATAGTTCGAGAACTGCATGATTTAAGAATTACTGGGTCCAACGCGTGAGATGCTTTACAATTCCTACGTATTCATCTTCCTTTTTCTACCTATCGTCGTTGCCGGCTATTACGCGCTTGGGCGAAGGCGAACCATCGCTATCGCGTTGGTCGTCGGTGCCTCGCTGTTTTACTACGGGTATTGGAATCCCAAATACGTTGCGCTTCTCCTTGCCTCAATCGGCGCGAACTATATCATCGGGTGCGCAATTGTGCGTTGGGGTGGCGCGGCTGCAAAGTCATTTCTCGTCCTCGGCATTGTCGGCAACCTTGCCCTATTGGGATATTTTAAATACGCTAATTTTTTTCTTGAGACGATAAACAGGAGCGCGGAATTCGCGTCTCCAAACGGCGATATCGTGCTTCCACTGGCGATTTCGTTCTTCACCTTTCAGCAGATTACTTACCTGGTAGACACGTTCCGCGGACAGGTTCGCGAGCACGCGTTTCTTACCTATATGCTGTTCGTTTCCTTCTTTCCCCAACTCATCGCCGGACCAATCGTCCACCACGGCGAAATGATGCCTCAGTTCGCGCGGAAGACCCCGCGGGCGCGTATATTTGAGCACCTACCCCGACTTCCGCAACTCGGGGGTCGCGAAGATGCTAACCCATTGATTTTCCACAATCGGACCTCCAAAGGTCGGCACTACAGGGCGCCAAATGGAGGGGGCGAATCGAGG